>CANJEY010000085.1 GCA_947472615.1 Beijerinckiaceae bacterium | reverse complement strand
TCTCGCCTTCGACAAAATAAACGGAGGAAACCATGCGAATCCTGTTTCTGAATCCGATCGCCAATCCCGGCGGCGGACAGGACGTCGGCTACGACGTCGCCAAGATCGAAAAGCAACTCAACGCGCTCGCCACGCCCGGGACCAAAGTGGAAATCGGATTTCCAGACGATTATCCGGGCTCGAAAATCTGCGACAAGATCGGCAAGCAGAACAACATGAATGGGCTTCAGCATCTCATTCAGGCGCCGGCGCTGGTGCAGAAGATCGTCTGGGCGGCCGAGAACGGCTACGACGCCGTAGTCCAGAGCAACACTTTCGACCCCGGCGTCGAGGGCGGCCGCATGGCGGTGAAAATTCCCGTCGTCGGCCTGCTGAAAACGTCGCTGCACACCGCCACCATGCTGGCCGACAGGATAGGCGTCGTCGTGCCGCTGGAATCCCATGTCGCCTATACGGGACGCCTCATCCGCGCATACGGCATGGAGAATTTCGTCGCCGGCGTGCGACCGATCGGCGTCTATGGCTCGAACCTTGAAGCCCGCAAGGCCGAGATCATGGAAATCACCGTCGACCTGATCAAAGGCCTGATCCGCGATGGCGCGCAGATCATCCTGCCGCTGGGCGGGTTGCTGATCCCGTATGTGGTCGACCCGAAAGAACTCGAACGCCGCACCGGCGCGCCGGTGCTGAACACCAAGGCCATCGGCATCAATTTCGCCGAGGCCTGCGTGCGGATGGGCATGCGCCAGAGTCCGCTGGCTTACACGCCCGCCGACGTCACGCACGCCGACTTCCTCGAATCCGCCTTCGCGGTTTGACGCGCGGCGGCCTCGCCTAACGAGGCTTGCCGGTGCGCTCGGCCGCTTTGCGCAGGGCGTCGGCGAACGCATTGTTGACCGACGTGGGTTGCTGCTTTGCGGCGGGGGGCGGCGTGAATCGTTCGCGCTGTCCGCCGCGCCGCTGCTGACGGGTTTCGCCGGAATCGTCGAGCCGCATCGTCAGCGCGATGCGCTTGCGCGGCTTGTCGACCTCCAGCACCTTCACCTTGACGATATCGCCCGGCTTCACCACGGCGCGCGGATCTTTGACGAATGTATTCGCCAGAGCCGAGACGTGCACGAGCCCGTCCTGATGCACGCCAATGTCGACGAACGCCCCGAACGCGGCCACGTTCGTCACCACGCCTTCGAGGATCATGCCCGGACGCAGATCCTCCATCGTGTCGACGCCCTCCTTGAAGGTGGCGGTCTTGAACGCGGGGCGCGGATCGCGGCCCGGCTTCTCGAGCTCTTTCAGGATGTCGCTGACGGTCGGCACGCCAAACTTGTCATCAATGAACTCGGACGGCTTGAGTCCTGTCAACAGCTTCGAATTGCCGATGATCCCGTTGATGTCCGCGCCCGTTCGCTCCAGAATTCGCCGCACGACCGGATAGGCTTCCGGATGCACGCCGGAACGGTCGAGCGGCTGTTCGCCATCGTTGATGCGTAGAAACCCGGCCGACAATTCGAATGCCTTCGGGCCGAGACGCGGCACGTCCTTCAGTTCGGACCGCGATTTGAAACGGCCCTTCTGGTCGCGGTACGACACGATCGCCTGCGCCAGCGACTCGCCAACGCCCGACACGCGCGCCAGCAGTTTTGCCGACGCGGTATTCACATCGACGCCGACGCCATTGACGCAATCTTCCACCACGCCATCGAGCGAACGGCCGAGTTTGTGTTCCGCAACATCGTGCTGATATTGACCGACGCCGATGGATTTGGGATCGACCTTCACGAGTTCCGCCAGCGGATCCTGCAAACGTCGCGCAATCGACACGGCTCCGCGCAACGTCACATCGAGCGACGGCAATTCCTGCGCCGCATAGGCTGAGGCGGAATAGACCGACGCGCCTGCTTCCGACACGATGACACGCGTGACCTTCAACTGCGGATATTTCGCAAGCAAATCAGTCACCAGCTTGTCGGTTTCGCGCGACGCGGTGCCGTTGCCGATCGCCACAAGGTCCACCTTGTGCTTCAGGCACAGCGCCGCCAGCGTGGCGAGACTTTCATCCCAGCGCCGCTGCGGCTCATGCGGAAAGATCGCAGTTGTGTCGACGACCTTACCGGTCGCATCGACGACCGCGACCTTGACGCCCGTGCGAAACCCCGGATCGAGACCGAGCGTCGCCCGCGCCCCCGCAGGAGCTGCGAGCAGCAGATCGCGCAGGTTCGAACCGAAGATGCGCACCGCCTCGTCTTCCGCAAACGTCCACAGCCGCATGCGCAGATCGATGCCCAGATGCATTTCGATCCTCGTGCGCCACGCCCAGCGCACCGTCTCCATCAGCCAGCGATCGCCTGGCCGACCGCGATCCGCGATGCCGAACTGCGACGCAATGGCGAATTCATACGGCCCCGGCGCACGCGACGCCGGATCGGCTTCGGGGTCGGGAATAAGCCGCAGATCGAGCGCTTCCTCACGCTCGCCTCGCCACAGCGCCAGAATGCGATGCGATGGAATCTTGACCAGCGGTTCGGAAAAATCGAAGTAATCGGAAAACTTCGCGCCGCTCGCCTGCTTGCCGTCACGCACTTTGGAAACGATCTTGCCGCGCTTCCAGAAATCCTCGCGCAAACGTCCGATCAGCTGCGCGTCTTCGCCGAAACGCTCGACCAGAATCGCACGCGCGCCATCGAGCGCATTCTCGGGCGTCGCTATCCCGGCCTCAACATTCAGATAACCGCCCGCCTGCTCTCTCGGGTCGAATTCGGGCTTCGTCAGCAGCGCATCCGCGAGCGGACCCAGGCCTTGTTCCAACGCGATCTGCGCCTTGGTACGGCGCTTCTGTTTGTAGGGCAGATAAATGTCTTCGAGCCGCGCCTTCGTGTCAGCTTCCATGATCTGGCGTTCGAGGCCATCGTCAAGCTTGCCCTGTTCGCGGATCGAATCGAGGATCGCCTTGCGCCGCTCCTCCAGTTCCCGCAGATAGCGCAACCGTTCGTCGAGCGTGCGCAATTGCGTGTCGTCGAGCGCGCCGGTGGCTTCCTTGCGATAACGGGCGACGAACGGAACGGTCGCGCCGCCGTCGAGCAGATCGACGGCCGCCGTCACCTGCCGTTCGGCCACGTTCAGTTCTTCGGCGATACGCTGATTGATCGACTTCATGCGCAAAACGACTCACGGCTGCGGGGATCACGCTTCTAGAAGCGGCCTCCCCCGCCGTCAAAGTAGCCTGTGGAGAAAGCCGGCGGGCAAAATCAGTCTGATTCGGTTCAACTTGCTCATCATTCCGATTGCGCCGATGATGAGGCAGCGTGGAGGAATGACCGTGAAGAAACTCGCCATCATCGGTCTGGGCGGCTGGGGTCGCCGCCTCGTCGATTCGGTTCAGGGAAAGTCGGAGCTCGCGCGCGTCACCACAGCCGTCGTGCGCAACACGGAAGCCGCAACCGGCTTCGCAACATCGCGCCAGATGCGGCTCGAAACCGATCTGGCGAAAGTGCTGCGCGATCCCGACATCGACGGCGTGATCTCGAGCGGACCGGCGCAATTGCATGCCGAACATTCGCTTGCGGCGCTTGAGGCCGGCAAGCCGGTGCTGGCCGTGAAGCCGATGGCGCTCTCCAAAGCCGACGCGGACGCATTGGTCGTCGCGAGTCGCAAGCACAACGTGCTGCTGGCGCTGGGCTACAACCGTTGCTTCTTCCCCAACGTCGCCGAAATGCGCAAACGACTTGCATCCGGCGTACTTGGAACGCTCGTGCATACGGAAGGGGATTTCTGCGTCGATCGCTATCGCCACATAAAGGGCGAGAGCTGGAAGGCCAATCCGGACTGGTCGCCGACAGGCAGCCTTGCCGATCACATGCTGTATCTGACGATCGAAACCTTGGGGCCGATTGCCGAAGTCCATGCTGTGGGTCACAGCCACTTCTCGGACAACGCACTGCCGGACGCCAGCGCGGTTCTGTTGCGCACGCAGGCGCGACAGTCAGCCCTTCTCACCGCGATCGGCGTGACGCCGGACTATTATCGGTTTCAGGTTTTCGGCGAGCGAGGCTGGATCGAAATCCGCGATGCGACACACTTCGTGCATCAGCCGCTGGGCGGCGCGCGCCAGACAATCGAGTTCGACGAGATCGACCCCGAGCGCGCCGAGGTCGAAGCATTCTCGGCCGCCATCGCAGGCGCGCCGTTTCCAGTGTCGGCAGAAGACGCCGCACATGGCGTCGCGGTGCTTGAAGCCATGGGCCGCTCGGGAATCGAGCGACGGCCAGTTCTGGTCGCCTGAGCGATCCGGCTCAGGGAATCAGTAGAATCTTGCCGAAGTGTTCGTTCGCCCGCATGTGCGCCTGCGCGGCGACGGCCTGATCGAGCGGGAATTTGCGGTCGATTGGCAATTGCAGGTTGCGGGCCGCGATCGCGTCAGCAAGGTCGCGCCACATGACGCGCGTCTCCTCGCGCAATTCGTCGACCGAACGTGTGCCGTGCGTCACTCCGACATAAGTGATGCGACGGCGCGCATGCGTGTCGAAATCAAATTCCGCCTTGCCGCCGCCGAGACGGCCAACGTTGACGATGCGTCCCTTGATGGCGGCCGCATTCAGATTGCCATTTGCTACCGACCCTGACACCTGATCGATGATCAGATTCACGCCCTTACCAACTGTGGCTTGCAGAACGGCCTCGTGCCAGTTGGGCTGGCTCGTGTCGACCGTGAGGTCGGCCCCAAACGCCGCGAGCTTTTCACGCCGCGCCGCATTCGTCGACGTGCCGATGACGAAGCTCGCGCCAAGCAATTTGGCGATCTGCAATCCCATCAGGCCGACGCCGGAACTGGCGCCCTGAATCATCACAGTCTCGCCCTTCCGCAGACGTCCGTTGCTGACGAGCGCATCGTGCATGGTGGAGACGGCCACCATCAGGGTCGCGGCTTCCTCAAACGACAGGCTCGCGGGCTTGGGCACGGTGCGGCCCCAATCGGCGACGGCATATTCAGCATAGGCGCCCGATCCGGCGCACATCACATAATCGCCGGCCTTGAAGCCGCCTTGGACCTCCGAGCCGACTTCCACCACTTCGCCAGCCCAGTCGAGCCCGACCGGCGAGCCCATGGAGCCATGAAAGCCGGTTCCGCGCGCGGCCGCCAGATCGGCGCGATTGAGGCTGGCGGCGCGGACCTTGACGAGTACCTCGTTGGGCTTCGGCCGCGGCGTAGGAATATCGAGAACCTGCAGGCCCGACTCGGTCGAAACAGCGGCTTTCATAGGGGAATCCTTGCGTTCGGTGCGGAGGCGGCGTTGATCCGCCCGTCATTCCTTCTTGTCGTTGTACTTCTGGAACAGGTCAACCATCTGACGCACGACGGCGGGCGGCGTCTGCGACACGCGCGTCACCACTTCGGCCAGTTCCTCGCCGCTCAGCGGATCGTCAAGCTCCATCTTCTGGTGCTCAGCTTCTTTGCGGAAATCGGGATCGGCGAGCGCGGACTGAAACGCGCGGCGCAGGATCGCCAGTCGGTCGGCCGGGATGCTGGGAGGCGCGAAATAGGGCTTCGCGATCTCCTGACGCACATTGATGATGTCGAGAATCTGGCGCTCGGCGTCCGTGCGAGCGAAGCTGCGGAACAGCGGCACATCGGGGAAATCGCGATGCGGCTTCGCGCCATGTTGCAGCAGCACCCGCACCTTGCCGGTGGCGAGCCAGTCCGACGCCATGAGACTGGAGATCGCATTGCCCATCGTGCCATGTATCTCGCCACGCTCCATCGCGAGCTTCGTTTCCGGACTTGTCTTGTAGCCTGACACAATCTTCAGTTTGAACCCGAGTAATTCCTTGGCGATGATCGCCAGATCGATGCCTGCGCCGCCGACGCTGGTGCCGCCGACAATCAGTTCGGTGTTGCGAACTTCCTCGAAGGTCTTCACTGGCGCGGAGTGCCACACATAGGCGAGATAGGTGTCTTGCGTGGCGTTACCGATCCAGCTGAATTTGGAGACATCGAATTCCGCGACTTCGGGCGACAGCAATCCCGCCGTCAGCACCGCGCCATGCGTTCCGGCGATGAAGGTGCCGTCGCGAGGGGCGATCCGACCCATGAAGTTCGCCGCCCGCAGACCGCCGCCACCGGGCATTTGCTGCACGATCATGTTGGGGCGGCCGGGAATGTACTTCGGCATGAAATGCGAGAACGTGCGCGCATAGCCTTCATACTGACCGCCGCCGCTGACCACGATTGTGATGGTCTTGCCGGCGTAGAAGTCCTGCGCGACCGCGCCGCCGAACGCCCCGAACAAGCTGAAAAGACCTGCGATCACGAGCCGGATCATGTTTCGCCTTTCCGGGCAGATTGCGCCTGCCGCTCCGTTAGTGTCCCGTCTTCGCGCCTGCCGGGATGATGACCGCATCGGCGACCTTCACGCCGCGCCCCACCGGCCCGACAATCAGCGGATTGATGTCGATCGCGTCGTACTGACCATCGGTGGCGGCGACCATTCGGCCGAACGCGACCAGCGTTTCAATCAGCGCCTCGACATCGCAGGGCGGTGCGCCGCGATAACCTTCGAGCAGTTTCGCGCCCTTGATCTCTTTCAACATCGCGCGCGCGTCGGATTGATCCAGCGGCGGGAAGCGCAGCGACACATCCTTCAGAACCTCGACGAAGATCCCGCCGAGGCCGCAGACGATAATCGGCCCCAGTTGTTCATCGCGATTCATCCCAAGAATCATCTCGACTCCGGGCGGAACCATTTCCTGAACCAGCACGCCATCGACGGCGGCGTGGGGATGCGCCTTAGCCACACTGGCGATGATGCGCCCGAACGCTTCCTGCGCTTCACCCGCGCTCCGCACATTCAACACGACGCCGCCTGCGTCGGACTTGTGTGGAACATCGGGCGACTGGATTTTCAGCGCGACCGGATAGCCGATCTGCGCCGACAATTGAGCCGCCTCGTCCGCCGTGCGAGCCAGCAATTCCTGCGTGACAGGCAAGCCGAACCTGGCGAGTACAGCTTTGCTCTCGAATTCGGTCAACGACGTGCGCACGCCGCTGGCAGCGGAAGCGGCCGCCTCAACAGCGATTCGTGGCTGCGCTGTCTTCAACTTCTGGAGATAGAGCCCGTAGCTGACAAGCCGCGCGATCGCCCGCTGCCCGCGCTCCAGATCTTCGAGAATCGGAAAGTCATTCAGATCCGGCGCAGCTTCTCGAAACAGCGCCGCCGTATAGGTCACGGTCGATGTGAAGATGATCGGCTTCGCCGAAGCCTTCGCACGATCCGCGAAGTTGCGCAGCAATTCGACATGGCGCGGACTTGGCGTCAGACGGAACACCATCGCGATGAGATCGACATTGTCATCGGCAAGCATGACGTCCAGCGCCCGATCGAGATTGCCCTCGTCGGTCAATTGCGGCCAGCCCGTCGTGTCGATCGGATTGTTGAACGCCTTGTCGACCTTGAACACCTTTTGCAGCGCCTTGTCGGTCGCCTCCGACAGAGGCGGAAAGCGCAGGCCCGCCGCTTCGCCGATGTCCCCGATCAGGCCGGTCGTACCGCCCGAAATCGTGAACATCAGCGCGCGGTCGCCCGTTGGCGGTTTGGCGAGACTGAACAGCAGCGCCGTCTCCATCAGGTCGTCTGTACTGACGGCCTGCAGAACGCCATTCTGTCTGAACAGAGCCGCATAGGCCTCATGCTGACCAGCCAGTGTCCCGGTATGCGCCAGCGTCGCGCGTTGCCCGGATTCGCTGCGCCCGAGCTTGAGGATCACAATGGGCTTCTTGGGCGAGGCGCGTTCGATCGCGGCACGGAAACGCCGCCCATCCTTTACGCCTTCCATGATGATCGCAATGACGCGCGTCTGCGGATCGTCGGACAGGAAGTCGATGTAGTCTGGAATGTCGACGACCGCATGATTGCCGCCCGAGATCAGGTAGTTCAAGCCTCCGCCGCGATCATGCAGATACGACGCAGCAGCGTTCATCAATCCGCCGCTCTGGGAGATCAGCGACACGCCGCCGGAGCGCACGCCTTCTGGCAAATCCGTGTAGGTATTGGCGAAGCGATAGACGACGCTCGACAGACCCAGACAGTTCGGCCCCGCCACCGCCATGCGATAGCGGTCCGCCGTTTCCACCAGCCGCGCCTGCAGCTTATGCCCTTCCTCGGTCTGCGCATCGCCGAAGCCGTTGGCGATCACGATGGCCGAGCGAATGCCGAGTTTGCCGGCCTCTTCCAGCACCCCGATCACGGCGCGCGCCGGCACAAGGATGACCACGCAATCGGGTAAGGTCGGGAGTTCGGCCAGCGACGGATAGCATTTGAAGCCGTCAATCTCCGGATAGTTCGGATTGACCGGCATCACCGCGCCGGACAGGCCGATTTTGCGCGAATTATCGAGGACCGCGAGACCCATCCGGGTGCGCGGCGATGCGCCGACGACCGCGATGGACTTGGGACGTAAAAGGGCTTCGAGCGCGTCTCTATCGGGCATCGCACACCGCCGCATCGAAAGGGCCGATCGCTTGCGATGATGGAACTGGAGTCCGACGCCTCACCCTGTTTCCCCCGATGTTGATTTTTAGAAACCCGCCGTCGCCAGATCTGCGACCGCTATTCGATCCGAACCGCGTAACGCACTCGCTTCAGCAACGTCAGCCCGATCGTGGTGAACAGAAGGCAGGAGCCGATCGAATACCAGAGCGACCAGTAGGTATCGACGATGTTGCCGAACATGCCGTCGCGGAACATTTCCGTGATGTTGACCTGCGGCGACAGCAGCACGAGAAATTGCGCCTTCTCCGGCAGCCAGTCCACCATGTAGAACGCGCCGCTGAACGGCAGCGTGATGTACATGATCGGTTGCACGAAGCGCTCGACCGGCTCGTACAGTTCGGTGAGGCAAGCGATCAGCAGGCCGACGCTCGCCGCATACCACGTCATCATCACGATGCCCGCAGACAGCAAAAGCGTATCGTGAAACGGCGCAACATAGTCGAGCAGATAGAACGGCACGTAAGTGATGAAGAAAGCCAGCCCCGTGCCGGTCATGGTCAGCACATGGCGGGCGATAAAAATATCGAGCAGATGAATGTTCTGATGGAACAGCAGGCTCGATCCATTGCGGAAGATGTGGGTCGAATGGCCCACCACATGGCGGAAGATCGTCAACAGCGCATAGCCGGTCAACGCGAACGGGATGACGCCGATGCCGTGGCCGTGCGCCTGCCCGGTGATGGTCCACATCACCATCACGCCGAGCGTCAGGATCATGGGTTCGGCGATCAGCCAGAAGAAGCCCAGACTTTCACGGCCATAATGGGTCATCGCCTCGCGCAGCATCAGCGCGCCGATGATCCTGATCTGGACCCTCATCGCCTGCACGAGACCCTGAAAACCCGGCTTGATCGCGTCTGTTTGCATGTCGCCACATCAATGAGCGGACCGGCCGCGCGCCGCCGACCCGCCCAGTTCATACCGGATGGCGGCTGGGGGTCAACAGCCGCGAGAATCGCATCTCACGGAGTGAGCAGGACTTTCAATCTCTCGACCGCCGCCGGCTTGGTGCGCATCACCTGCGCGGTCAGCGCGTCGAGTTCCTCGCCGCTGACCGGGTTGATTTCGAGGCCAGCCTTTTCGGCGTCAGCGCGGAAATCCGGATCCTTCATGGAATCCATGAAGGCCTTGCGCAGCGCCGCCACCCTTTCGGCCGGGACGCCGGGCGGCACCAGAAGCGGGCGACCGTAATCCTGCCGGGCGAACATCAGCAGCATGCCTTCGCGCGCCACTTCGTCCTTGGGGAGGTCGAACAACGGCGTATCGGGCAGATCGGGGTGCTTCTTGACGCCGTACTGGGCGATCACCCGCAGTTTGCCCGCCTTGATGTCGGCCATATTGCGCGTCTTGGCGCTGACCCAGCCCAGCGCCGCCTGTCCGTGAACCTCGCCACGTTCCGTCGCCAGATCGATCTGCGACGAGCCTTCATAGCCCGACACGATCTTGAATTTCGTGCCCAGTAGCGCGTTGGTGACGACCGGCATGTCGTAGATGGCGACGCCCGGAGCCGTCGCGCCGACGATCACCTCTGTAGTGAAGAGGTCGGCCAGAGTCTTGATCGGGGCCTTGTCGGAAACGAAAACGACCTGCGTTTCGGGCGCGCTGCTGCCGATCCAAGAGAATTTGGTGACGTCGAACCGCGCCGCATCGGGCGTCAGCAGCGGGGCTGTCGGCATGCCGTTGGACACAATGCCCAAGACCGTTCCGTCGCGCGGAGCCGTATTGTAAAGCTGGTTGGCGAGCAGCAGACTGCCGGCGCCGGGCACGTTCTGCGAGATGACAGACGGATTTCCCGGCAGGTATTTCGACAGATACGGCGCGACGAGACGGCCTGCGAGATCGTAGCCGGACCCGGCTGCGGAACCGATACGCAATTGAATTTGCTTGCCCTTGTAGAAGTCCGCCACGGCATTCTGCGCCATCGCGCCATTCGTGGCGAGGATCAGCGCCAGCGGCGACAGCAGTTTCAGCAACAGGCGGTTCATCAATGTCTCCAGCGTTCCCCGGCGCGGCGCGCCAATGTGTTGTCGCCACTATCGAGGTTTCACAAGCACCAATCAATCACCTCCTTAAAGCTAAGCTTTTTGATCCAAGCTGCCGAGCTATTGGCGTTACGAGCCTAAAGGGCTAATGAGCCGCAGTGGTTTCAGGCGTAGCCATTTCTCGAAAGGCGAATTGATGTCCGGCGTCGAACAATTCGATCAGAAGGCCAAATCCAAACAGTCGGCGGCCGCTGATCCCACCATCGATCAGGTCCGCGAGCTGCTTTTCGGCCAGACCCAGCGCAGCAACGAGGCCCGCACCCAGGAGCTGAACCAGAGCATCGAGGCGCTTCGCCGCGAAATGCTGGAACGCTTCGCCGCCATGGATCAGCGCATTGAGGAGCTGACTCAGGCGACCACGAAGCGGCACCTCGGCACGGTCGAGGCGATCGGCTCCGCCATTTCGGCGCTGGGCGCGCAGATCAGCAAGCTGGCCGAGCCGCCAAGCAGGACATGAGATGCCCGCAGCGTCCCGTCAGCCTGCGAATGAGCCGGACGGGCTGGGTCAGCTCAAGGCTCTGCTGTTTCAGGTCGAATCCGACCGGCTGAAGGCGCTCGAGGCGTCTCTGGAACGGCTCGACGCCCACGTCGGCGACGCGCCGCGCCTCGAAGCCTCGACCGCGCAAATCCTCGTCGAAGCGCTGCGCCGCGCCGAGGTCGCCCGGCACAGGGAGTTGGCCGAGGCGATCGCCCCGGTCGTGGTGGCGTCCATCCGCAACGAAATTCAGAATTCGCGCGAGACCATGGTCGAGACCCTCTACCCAATCACGGGTCAGATGGTCATCGCAGCGGTGGCTAACGCGTTTCGCGATCTGATTGCCGCCGTCAACGAGCGCGTCGAACATGCGACTTCGCTCGAACGGTGGAAGCTGCAGTTCAAGTCGCGCCTCACCGGCCGGCCAGTCAGCGAAATGGCGATGGCGCAGGAATCGACGCCCAGATTGCTCCGCGTGTTCTTTCTTGAGCGCGGCAGCGGTATCCTGATCGCCTCGTGGCGTGCGGACGGGCAGGCCGAGGAACGCGGCGAAATGATCGGCGCGCTGATCGCGGCCCTGACAGGCTTCGCGCGCGACGCACTCGGTGAAAGTGGCGAAATCCGCACGCTCGATTTCGCTGGCCGCAACATCTACGTGCACGCCTCGCCCGCCCATATCATCGCGTCGGAACTCAGCCGTCCGCTGGCGACCGAGCAGAAAGCGCTGCTGGACCGGGAATATCTCAAGTGGTTATCGCAATATGCGCGTGACGGCCGCGCCGACGACGCGACATTCTCCGCCTTCATCGAAGGCGCGCGCACGCGGGTTATGGCGTCTCTCGGGACAGAAAAGAAGCGCACGGGTTTGCCGCTGCGGATCGCCGCCGTCTGCATGCTGATCGCGATCCTCGGTTACGCAGGCCGTAGCGCGCTTTACGCTTGGCGCGAACATCGGATCGCCGCCGCGATCAGCGGAACCATCGCGGAGCGCCCGTCTCTTTCCGCCTATCCAGTCAGCGTCGAAACTGATCATGCGGCCGGTCGCGTCGTGCTGCATGCGCTGACGCCGACTGAACAGGACGCCGAACGCCTCACCGGCGCAGTAGCCCGCGCAGCCGAACCATACACTATAACGCCGCGCGTGGAGATCGTCGCCACGACGACGTCGCTCGCCCGGCAGGCGACCGCGATGGAAGCGGCCGCGGTCACGCAGCAAGCCGCCATCGATACAGCGTCCGTAAACCTGTCCGCCGCGCTCCAGACCATCCGGGCCGATGTTTCAGCGCTGACGCTGCGGATCGACGTCGCCAGCCGCCAACTGGCCGATCTGGCCGCTACAGCGGCGCGGCGAGACGCACTTGACGCAGTCACAGCAAGGACCGACGCCGCAGAACGCGTCCGCGCCGACGATCTCGCCGCCGCCCGCGCGCAACAGAAGGACATGACCGACGCGACTGCAGCGATTGCGCACAAGCTCGACGCCGTCGGAGCCGGCCTCGCCGACCTGCAGTCACAGGCCCAAGCGCCGCGTGCGCGCATCGCGCGGCTGATCGACGACTTTGCGGTCTTCTTCGAACGCGACCAGCCGGTCATGCCGCCCGGCGCATCGGATCGGCTTGACCAGATTGCCGCCATCGTCAAGGAAAGCGGCTTCGCGCTGCGCGTCGCCGGCTATTCCGACGAAACAGGAGCGGCGGCTGCGAATATGGCCGTCTCGAAAAAACGCGCTGAGATTCTGGCCG
>CANJEY010000084.1 GCA_947472615.1 Beijerinckiaceae bacterium | reverse complement strand
TCCACGTTGCACTCCCGATGGTCCCTTGGGGGATTGATCCGATCTTGTGCGGGCACTGTGGGACATCGCCCCGGTTCGTCCTTGATCTGGCTCAAGGCGGTCGCCGCGGGGCGGATGCCCCGCTGCGTCGAACCAGCGGCCTCGCTTGACTCCCGGCCGAGCGAATGCGAGTCGCACCGGGCTTGAAGCAGGGGTTCCGCATGACTTTGGCGTTGATCTTTCCGGGGCAGGGATCGCAGGCGGTCGGCATGGGAAAAGCGCTGGCCGACGCCTTTCCGGCGGCGCGCGCGGTATTCGAGGAAGTGGATTCCGCTCTCTCCCAGAAACTCTCCGATCTGATGTTCAACGGTCCCGAGGCAGACCTGACCCTGACGGCGAACGCCCAGCCGGCCCTGATGGCCGTCAGTCTCGCGGTGCTGCGGGTGATCGAGGCGGAGGCCGGGTTCGACCTCGCTCGCGAGGCCTCCTTCGTGGCCGGTCATTCGCTCGGCGAATATTCGGCGCTGGCGGCTGCGGGCGCGTTCACGATTTCCGACACGGCGCGGCTGCTTCGCCTGCGCGGCGATTCCATGCAGAAGGCGGTGCCGGTCGGGCAGGGCGCGATGGCGGCTCTGCTCGGTCTGGAATACGAGGCGGGCGTCGAGGTCGCCCGCGAGGCCGCCGCCGCCGTTCCGGGCTCCGTCTGCCAGATCGCCAATGACAACGGCGGCGGACAGGTGGTGGCGTCAGGCTCCAAGGCGGCCGTGGAAAAGGCGATGGAGATCGCCAAGGGCCGGGGCGTCAAGCGAGCGGTCCTGCTGCCGGTGTCTGCGCCCTTCCACTGCGCCCTGATGCAGCCGGCCGCCGACGCCATGGCCGAGGCGCTGGCGAAGGTCGACATCAAGGCCCCGAAGGTTCCGGTCGTGGTCAACGTGCTGGCCGCCCCGATCACCGATCCGGCCGATATCCGCCGGCGACTCGTCGAGCAGGTGACCGGCACGGTGCGCTGGCGCGAGTGCGTCAGCTGGATTGCCGCGCAGGGCGTTGATTCATTTTATGAGCTGGGGGCCGGCAAAGTCTTGTCTGGACTCGTGAAACGCATCGCCGCAACGGCTTCGGGTACGTCGATCGGCGCGCCAGCCGACGTCGAGGCGTTCAAGGCGCGTCCGCGCTGAGCCTAATTTGGCGTATGAACGGCTTCCAGTTGAATCAATCTCTGAACTTCGGGCCATAACATGTTTGATCTCAATGGAATGTCCGCTCTGGTGACGGGGGCGACCGGCGGCCTCGGCGGCGCCATCGCCCGCGCCCTCCATGCGCAGGGCGCAACCGTCGCACTGTCCGGCACCCGCACCGACGCGCTTGAAAAGATCGCTGCCGAACTGGGCGCGCGCACCCACGTCGTTCCATGCAATCTCGCCGAGAAGGCCTCGGTCGAGGGCCTCGTGCCGGCCGCCGAAGCCGCCATGGGTCAGGTGGATATTCTGGTGAACAACGCCGGCATCACCCGCGACCAGTTGTTCATGCGCATGAAGGACGACGACTGGGATCAGGTTCTGGCGGTCAATCTGACCTCGGCGTTCCGGCTGTCGCGCGCCGTGCTGCGCGGCATGATGAAGCGCCGCTTCGGCCGCATCGTGTCGATCACATCGGTGGTCGGCGTCACCGGCAACGCCGGGCAGGGCAATTACGCCGCTTCCAAGGCCGGCATGATCGGCATGACCAAGTCGCTCGCCGCCGAGGTCGCCAGCCGCAACATCACGGTGAACTGCGTCGCGCCGGGCTTCATCGCCAGCCCGATGACAGATTCCCTGAACGACAAGCAGAAGGACGCCATCCTGACCACGATCCCGGCCGGACGCCTCGGCTCCGGCGATGAGGTCGCGGCCTCCGTCGTCTATCTCGCCAGCCGGGAGGCCGCCTATGTCACCGGCCAGACCCTGCACGTCAACGGCGGCATGGCGATGATCTGAGCGGTCTGGACGAGGTTGTGGCCTCGTGAAGATTTCGGTTGAAGGCCGACGATTGGCGCATCCCCGCTGGTTGGCCTTCCACCGGGAAGTATGTTACCACCCCAACCAATCTGCCGTCGTTCGCGAAGGGGCCTTGGGCAGACGAACCCGGCAGGAACAGAGAGGACGAGGACGTTACGATGAGCGATGTCGCCGAGCGCGTGAAGAAAATTGTTGTTGATCATCTCGGCGTGGACGCCGAGAAGGTTGTCGAAGGGGCTAATTTCATCGACGATCTGGGCGCTGACTCGCTCGACACCGTCGAGTTGGTGATGGCGTTCGAGGAAGCTTTCGGGGTCGAGATTCCGGATGACGCCGCCGAGACGATCGTGACGGTCGGCGACGCGATCAAGTTCCTGGAAAAGGCGACCGCCGCCTGACGCTTTCGCGTCTGGTGTCAGCTATCCCGATCACGGCCAGTTGGTTTTGGAAGGGCCGGATCATCCGGCCCTTGCCATTTGTGGCCGTGCGGGCGAGGGCTTACAGGAGGGAAGAAGTTGAGGAGAGTCGTCGTCACCGGTCTGGGCATGGTCTCTCCCCTCGCATCAGGGGTCGAGACGACTTGGTCGCGTCTGCTCGATAGCCGCAGCGCCGCCAAGCGCGTCGAATCGTTCGACGTGTCCGATCTCGCCTGCCAGATCGCCTGTCAGGTTCCCCGCGGCGACGGCTCCGCCGGTACGTTCAATCCCGACCAATGGATGGAGCCGAAAGAGCAGCGCAAGGTCGACGACTTCATCATTTTCGGCGTTGCGGCAGCCTCGCAGGCGTTGGCGGACGCCAACTGGGCCCCGAAGACCTACGAGGAGCAGATCGCCAGCGGCGTGCTCATCGGCTCGGGCATCGGTGGACTGGGCGGCATCTACGAAGCTTCGCTCGTGCTGAAAGAGCGCGGACCGCGGCGTATTTCGCCCTTCTTCATTCCCGGCCGTCTGATCAATCTGGCGTCGGGCTACGTGTCGATCCAGCACGGCCTCAAGGGCCCGAACCACGCCGTCGTCACTGCCTGCTCGACCGGCGCGCATGCGATTGGCGATGCGGCGCGCATGATTTCGCTTGGCGACGCCGACGTGATGGTGGCGGGCGGCGCCGAGTCGGCCGTCAACCGCCTCGCGCTGGCGGGCTTCGCAGCCTGCCGGGCGCTGGCGACCTCCTTCAATGACGATCCCGAGAAGGGCTCGCGGCCCTATGACAAGGACCGCGAAGGCTTCGTGATGGGCGAAGGCGCGGGCTGCGTCGTGCTCGAAGATTACGACCATGCGAAAGCGCGCGGCGCGAAGATCTACGCCGAACTGATCGGCTATGGCCTGTCGGGCGACGCCTATCACATCACCGCCCCGGCTGAGAACGGCGACGGCGCCTATCGGTGCATGACGATGGCGTTGAAGAAGGCTGGCATCTCGGCGACAGACATTGATTACGTCAACGCGCACGGCACTTCGACGCCGCTGGGCGACGAGATCGAGTTGAACGCCGTACAGCGGCTCGTCGGCAACGGCGCGGCCAACATGTCGATGTCATCAACGAAATCGTCGATCGGCCATCTGCTTGGCGCGGCCGGCTCGGTTGAGGCGATCTTTTCCATTCTGGCGCTGCGCGACCAGATCGCGCCGCCGACCCTCAATCTCGACAATCCCTCCGTCGAAACCGCGATCGACCTCGTGCCGCACAAGCCGGTCCGCCGCAAGATCGACTATGTCCTGTCGAACTCGTTCGGGTTCGGTGGCACGAACGCCTCGCTCATCTTCCGGCGGGCGGCTTGATGAATTGCGGCGCGACGCGTGCGATCCGGCCAGTCCGGCGTCCGCGTTCGACATTTCGCCATATTCCGGGCTACGGTAGGGTCGACGTTCGAGCGCCCTTGCGGGCATTTCTGACAATCGCGGCGGATTGAGACATGGTCGGCTCGACACCGGATCAGGACCTGCAGGCCGACGCGCGTGGCAGCGCGCGGTTCTTCGGCCGTCGCCGTCCGGTGAAAAGCCCGAATGATGCCTTGCAGCCGGAGGCGGCGCCGCCGCCACCCCCCGCCACCCCGCACAGCAAACGTAATCCGATGCTGTCGGCGATCAGCGGCTTCCTGTCGTTCCTGCTCGTGGCGCTGGTCGCTTGCGGCGGCGTTTTCATGTTCGGCCAGAAGCAGTTGACCGCGCAGGGGCCGCTCAGCTCCGACAAGGTCGTCTACATCGCGCCGCGCACCGAAGTGCTCGACATCATCGACCTGCTTGAACAGGAGAAGGTGATCGAGAGCCCGATGCTGTTCAAACTCGCCCTGTGGTCGGAGGGCCGCTGGAGCGCGGTTCGGGCCGGCGAATATCTGTTCAAGGCGCACGCCAGCGCCCGCGACGTGATGGATACGCTCGTCTCCGGCCGCCAGATCCTGCATTCGGTGACGGTGCCGGAAGGCCTGACCAGCGAGCAGATCATCCAGCGCCTCAAGGACAACGAGTTTCTGGCCGGCGACGTGCGCGAAGTGCCGCGCGAAGGCGTTCTGTTGCCGGAGACCTATCGGGTGGCGCGCGGCATGTCCCGCACCGAGATCCTGAAAAAGATGCAGGACGACCAGACCAAACTGGTCGACCAGATCTGGACCCGCCGCGCCGCTGACCTGCCGCTGAAGTCGAAATACGAACTGATCACGCTGGCTTCCATCGTCGAAAAGGAAACCGGCAAAGCGGACGAGCGGTCGCGCATCGCGGGCGTCTTCCTCAACCGCATCCAGAAGCGCATGCGCCTGCAGTCCGATCCGACGATCGTGTATGGACTGGTGGGCGGGAAGGGCACGCTCGGCCGCGGCATTCTCAAGAGCGAACTCGACAAGCCGACGCCCTACAACACCTACACGATCGAAGGTTTGCCGCCGGGCCCGATCGCCAATCCGGGCCGCGCCGCGCTCGAAGCCGTCGCCAATCCGTCACGGACCAAGGAATTGTTCTTCGTCGCCGACGGCACGGGCGGACATGTCTTCGCCGAGACGCTCGATCAGCACCTGAAGAATGTCGCTCGCTGGCGGCAGATCGAGAAGGAAGCCAAGGATCGCGCCGCAGCTGGCGCAGCCGCCGCCGCGCCCGCCCCGGTCGATCGCGTTCCGGCGACCGATCTGCCCGCGCCGCCGCCACTACGCGACCAGCGCGGCGAACTCCTTGAGCCCGACACGATGTTCGGCACATTGCCGGCCCGCATTCAGACGGCCAACGCCGTCTCCGGCCATGAAATCGTTTCGGCGTTTGGCTCCGGCATGGTCGAGGGACTGGAAAGGCCCACCGCGCCTGTTCCGCCCGGCGATGCGCCGCGCATGACGTTCAGCGCCCTGACGGCCTTGACGCCAATCGCCCGCACGGCCGCGCGCGGCAAGAACGACCCGAAGCCGACGAATGGCGGTTCGCTGGCCGGCTTTTCGCTCGGCCCCGGCGTCTCCGACATGAGCCTCAATGTCGCCTCGGCGCCCGGACGTCCGCAGATTGACGGGCCGGTCGACGGCGCCGACGACGATCCGACCATCGACCGTTCGATCATCCCGGTTTCGGCGAACCGCCGCGCCGAACAGCGCGCCCGCGCCGCCAAATACGGCGCGTCGGCGGGCGACGATGTCCTGCCGGCCGATGCAGAACCGCCGGCGATGGCCTCGGCGTTCGCGGCGGTCCGCTCTGGCGCTCCGGCCGCCAATGGCGCGCCGCGCATCTTCGACGCTTCGGAAGGCACGGCGCTCGATCCGCTGCGCAACAAGTCGTGGGATCTGAATTCCACCAAGACGGTGCCGACGGCCGGGTTCGTTCCGCCGCCGCGTTGAACCGCCGCACGGCGACGCCTAATCTGCCGGCGAATCGTCGCAAACACGCACGGGCCGCATGACGCTCAAGAGCATGACAGGTTTCGCCCGTTCGTCGGGCGCGCATCACCCCTATCGCTGGGCGTGGGAGATCAAGGCGGTCAACGCAAAGGGGCTCGACCTGCGCCTGCGCATCCCGCCGGGATTCGACGCCATCGAACAGGACGCTCGCAAGATGCTCACGGGCGCGCTGTCGCGCGGCACCTGTTACGCGACGCTGACCATGCAGCGGGATACGGCGACGCCAGAAGTCCGCATCAACCACGCCGTGCTCCAGACACTCTCCGACGCGCTTGCCGCCGTGAAGCGCGACGCCTCGATCGGCCCTGCGACGCTGGACGGGCTCCTGTCGGTGCGCGGCGTCGTCGACATCGTCGACGCGCCCGACACCGAGGACATGCTGGCGTCCGCCGGCAAGGCGGCGCTCGCCGGGCTCGAAGCCGCGTTGGCGCAATTGATCGCGGTCCGGTCGGCGGAAGGCGCTGCGCTCCATACGGTCCTGTCGGAGCGGATTGACAATGTCGCGCGGCTCACGACGGCGGCGGAGGATTGTCCCGGCCGCAAGCCCGAGGCAGTTCGCGAACGTCTGGCGCAGTCGATCGCGGCGCTGACCGACGCGTCGCGGCAGCTCGATCCGGCGCGGCTGCATCAGGAAGCACTGTTGCTCGCCGGTAAAGCCGACATTCGCGAGGAGCTGGACCGGCTCAAGACCCATGTGACGGCGGCGCGCGACCTGTTGGCCTCCACCGCGCCTGTCGGACGGCGTCTCGATTTCCTCGCGCAGGAATTCGCCCGCGAGGCCAACACGCTTTGTTCGAAATCTAACGACGCGGCGCTGACCGCCATCGGCATGGACTTGCGCGTCGAGATTGAGCAGTTCCGCGAGCAGGTTCAGAACATCGAGTGATGCAGATGCCGTTCACCTCTCCCAATCCGCACATCCGCCGCCGCGGCCTGATGCTGATCCTGTCGTCGCCGTCGGGAGCCGGCAAGACCACCCTGACCCGCAATCTGCTGCAGGACCGCACGCTCGATCTGACCTTGTCGATTTCGGTGACGACGCGCGGCCGCCGCACCAGCGAGGCCGACGGCGTCCATTACCACTTCAGGACCAAGCAGGACTTCGACCGCCTGCGCGCGCAGGACGACCTGCTGGAATGGGCTGAAGTGCACGGCAATTTCTACGGCACCCCGCGCCCGCCTGTCGAAGCCGTGCTGTCGCAGGGCCGCGACATGTTGTTCGACATCGACTATCAGGGCACCCAGCAGGTGCTGAAGAAAGCCGCCAAGGACGTGGTGACGATTTTCATCCTGCCGCCGTCCATGAAGGAATTGCAGGCGCGCCTCGACCGTCGCGCCGAGGATGCGCCTGACGTCATCGCCAAGCGCCTCGATAACGCCCGTCACGAGATTTCGCGCTGGACGATGTACGATTACGTCATCGTCAACGAAGACATCCAGCGTGCGCTTGAAGAAATCCGCGCCATCCTGATGGCCGAGCGGCTGAAGCGCTCGCGCGCCGAGCAGGGAATCGGAGCCTTCGTGAAGGGCCTGCTCGAGGAAGAATAGGCGGGAACGTCGAACCGCCCCCCTTTGGCCCCAAAATGTAGTAAGATCGCCGCGCATTCTGGTCGCGAACATCCCGGTCTTCGTGCGTGAAATCCTGACAATTCTCGCGGGCCTACTGGCTCTGGTCCTGACGGCTGCGTTCGTCGGGCCGTACGTGGTCGACTGGACCGCCCATCGCGCCTGGGTCGAGGCGCAATTGTCGGAGGCAGTCGGGGCCGACGTCAGCGTTGAAGGCGCAATCGACATCAAGCTGTTGCCGACGCCGCGCCTGTCGATCGAGCGCGTCCGCATCGGGAGCGGGACGCCGGGCGCGCCGTCGATGACGGCGGCCGCTATGCGGCTCGAACTGTCGCCATCGCCGCTGATGCGCGGCGAATTGCGCGTCACCGACGCGGATGTGGAATCACCCGCGATTCGCGCCACGCTTGGGCCGGATGGCGCGCTGTCGCTGCCCGATATGGGCTCCACGCCGGCCGACCGCGTGGTGATCGATCATCTTCGGATCATCAACGGCTCTGTGGTCATTTCCGAACCGTCGCGCGACCGCAGCCTCGTGGTGGCCGGGGTCGAACTTGACGTCGAGGCCGCCTCGCTGATCGGGCCGTTCAAGGGCGCGGGCCGGTTCGGCGAGGCCGACGCCGCAACTTCATTCCGCTTCACGACTGGCGCGCACGAAGCCGGGCGTTTGCGGCTGAAGCTCATTCTGGACGAGACGCCCCGCACGCCCCGCATGGATTTCGACGGTGCGCTGCTGTTGCCGGCCGGGTCCGCCGGCTCGACGAAGCCGGGCTTCGCCGGCCCGGCGACGTTTTCGGGTTCACTGCGCGGCGTGCCGTGGCGCGCCACTGGCGCGCTGACGGCCGACGCTTCCGCCGCCGATTTGAAGAACCTCGAATTGCGCGCCGGCCCAGAAGACAAGGCGCTTAATGTCGCAGGCGCGGCGCGTCTCGAACTTGGCCTTCAGCCGCAATTGCGTCTCGACCTCACGGCGCGGCAGATCGACATCGACCGCCTGTTCGGCGAGGACGGGGCCGCGCCGCAACGCTTCGGCGACGCCGTGGCCAATCTGGTGAATGCGCCCGGCGCGCGTGCGCCCCTGCCGGTCGCCATCAATCTCACGTCACCCGCCCTGACGCTCGGCGGCGAAACGCTGTCCGACTTGTCGGCTGCGATCGTGGTGCGCGACGGAGCACAGGCGACGGTCCGAATCGAGGCCAACGGGCCGGGCCGCTCGCATTTGCTGCTCGACGGCGCGGTCGAGACCGGATTGGCGGCGAAATTCTCTGGCCGGATCGATTCCTCCGTGCGCAACATGTCGCGGTTTGAGGACTGGCTGTCGTCGATTTCGGCCGAACTGGCGGGCCGCCTGCGCAATCTGCCGGTTCGGGCGCTCGACGTCGCCGGACAGGTGGACGTGTCCGGCGCCGGGTTCGCCGGGCGCGGCCTCGCCATCAAGGCGGACAGGTCGAGTTTTGCGGGCGCGGTCGCCTTCACCCGAGCGATCGGCGACGAACGCGCCCGTCTGTTCGCCGACCTCACATCGCCTGCGCTCGATCTCGACGGCGTGCCGGATCTTACCGGCCCCGCCTCGGCGGCCGCCGGCGTCGACATGTCTGTGTCGCTTGAAGCGCGCGCCATACGACTGGCGCGGTTCGGCGAGGGAATCATCGACGCCGGCCGCATCAACGTGAAATTCGCCAGGACCGGCGACGAACTGCGGTTGCAGAACTTCGCCATCGCCAATCTGGGCGGCGCGGCGCTGAGCGCAACTGGCTCGATGACCGGCGAGGGCGCGCAACTCGACGCGCGCCTTGACGCCGCCCGCCTCGTCGACCTCGCGGATCTGGTGAAGCGCGTCTGGCCGGGCGCGGCGGCGGAAGCCTTCGCGTCTCGTGCAGTCGCGCTGTCGCCCGCGCGCTTCAATCTCAAGCTCGCCGCGCCTGCGGGGTCCGCCGATCGCATCGCCACGGTCGGTACCCTGACGTTCGACGCCACCGCGCGCGGCAGCACTATCAAAGGTTCGGCCCGGCCAGATTCGGCCGATCCCTCACGGCTGCAGGTTTCGGCCGCGCTCGATGCGCCGGAAGCAGCGTCGCTATTGCGGCAGATTGGGCTCGACACGATCCCATTGAGCAATTCCGGGCGGGGCCGCGTGTCGCTCTCCGCCGCCGGCGACCTCGTGCGCGGACTTGATGCGAAGGTCGAGGCCTCGCTGGCAGGCGCGGACCTGACCTATGCGGGCCGCATCGGCCTGTGGGGCGGCGATTCCGAAACCGGCGGCGACGTGCGGCTGCGCAGTGGCAATCTTGGTCCGCTGTTGCAGATATTGGGCGTCGCTGCGCCAGACCCGTTCGCCGCCGCGATGCCAGCGGATGTGTCGGTGCGCGTCGCCCGGACAGGGCCGGTCTGGACCTTCGCCGGTCTGGCGGGCAAGGCCGGAAGCGCAGGTCTGGCGGGCGATCTGACGCTGGCGCCGAAAGCCGGCGCATCGGGCCGCCGTCTCGCCGGTAAATTGCAGTTCGACCGGCTGTCGTTTGGCGCTCTCGCGGCGCTCGCCTTCGGCGCGCCCGCCACGCCGCGCGCGGGCGCGCTATGGTCCGAAACGCGATTTTCGCCGGCCTTGGCCTCCCCGCCCGAAACCGAAATCGATCTGACGATTGGCCGCCTCGACCTGACGGCCGATCTGGCGGCGAGCGACGCCACACTCCGACTCGGCGTCACGCCGGGCGCGGTGTCTCTGTCCGATCTGCGGCTTGCAGTGGGAGGAGGCAGCGCCGCGGGCTCGATCGTTTTGCGCCGCGACGGGCAGGCGGGCTCGGTCTCAGGCCGGCTGAACTTGACCGGGCTCGCCATCGACCGCCCCTTCCTGATTGCGCGGCTCGGCGGCGAGATGGAATTTACCGCCACCGGCGCGAGCGCCGCCGCGCTGGTCGCAGGGCTCGCCGGCAGCGGGACCATCGACCTCGCCGACGTGCGTATTCCGGCAGCCGATCCTGATGCGGTGGACCGAGTCGTCTCGATGGCGGAACGGGACGCCATCGTGGCGGCGGAGCCTGAGGTTCGCAGCGCCCTCGGCCTCGAATTCGCCAGGGCGCCGCTGTCGCTTGGGACGCGGTCGTTCGAGGCCAGTCTGGCGAGCGGCGCATTGCGGCTGAAGCCCACCGGCGCTGGCCCGGCGGCGCTGACGGCTTCGCTCGACCTGCGCACGCTCGTTATCGAACAGCGCGCGACCGTGACAGCGCGCGCGCCGCCGCGCGACTGGAACGAAGCGCAGCCGCAGGCGAGCGTAATCTGGAAAGGGCAGCTGGCGAACCCGGTGCGCAGCATCGACGCGGCTTCGCTGGGCAACGCGCTATCGACGCGGGCGATCGCCCGGGAGACGGCGCGCGTGCAGGCGTTCGAGGCCGACATTCGCGAGCGCGCCGCCTTCAACCGCCGTATCAAGGGATTGCAATATCTCCGACAGCGGGAGCGCGAAGTGGCGGTCTATGAGGCCGAACAGGCAAAGCTCGCCGCCGAACAGGCGAAGCGCGAAGCCGAGGAGGAGCGCCGCCGCGCTCTTGAGGCCGCTCGACTGGAGCGCGAGCAGCATGTGCGCGAACTGGCCGAACAGGCGCGGCTGGAGCGAGAGCGCCGCGCCGCCGAAGCAGCCGCGCAGCAGCGGCCCATCGCGCCGCCGCCCGCCATGCTCGCGCCGGGCGCGATCGATCCGTCGGCGTCCGGCCGTTATTGATCCGCGGACGCAGTCAAAGCCCGAAATACGAAAACCCTGATCGCCGACGACAGGTTCGCCTCGCCCCGCTCGGCGTCGATCTCAGCCACGAGTCCGGCGAGCGAGATCCCTCGCCGCGCCGCGATATCGCGAAGCCCGGTCCAGAAATCGTCTTCCAGCGACACCGATGTGCGATGTCCGGCGATCACCAGCGAGTGCTTGACGATGCGTATGGGCGCACCAGCCTCACTCATCGCGAGTGGGCGGCTTTGACCCGTCGAGGCGATGGCCCTCGATTCGCCGCTCGACGATGTCGCGCTCGGCCTGCGTGGCGTTGCGCTCCGCCTTGGTGCGGCCGAACGCAATGCGGTTCTGCTCCGCTTTTGCGGTCGCCTCGCCGCGCGCCTTCGCCTTGCGGGCGCGGCGCAGATTGATGATCTCGGCCAACGGAGCCTCTAGGTCTGCAACGCCGGGGAGTATATATCGAAACGATCCGAAAAGGCAGACGCGAGAGGAAACCCCGCATGGCTCGATTTCACCAGACCCTGCTGTCTGCCGGCCTCGTGCTTGCCGCCGCCGCGACGGGCGCGCAGGCCGATGCGGTCGAGGATTTCTACAAGGGCAAGACGATCAGCTACATCATCGGTCTAGGCGAAGGCGGCGGCTACGATCTGAGCTCGCGCCTGGTGGCGCAGCATCTCGGCCAGTTCATTCCCGGCAAGCCGAACATCGTGCCGCGCAATATGCCGGGCGCGGGCTCCATCGCGGCGGCGGAATATGTCTATAGCGCCGCGCCGCGCGACGGCACCGTGCTGGCGATGTTCCAGCCGACCTTCGTGCTGGAAAAGCTCACCGACAAGGGGCGCAAGTTCGAGTCGGAAAAATTCACCTATATCGGCCGCGCCGACCAGAGCGTGCTGGTCGGGCTTGTGTGGAACACGTCGCCCGCACAGTCGATCGAGGAGATGAAAAAGACTCAGGTCGTCGTCTCCGCCAATGCGGCGGCCGGCACTTCGGCCACCGTGCCGTGGGCGCTGAACCGCATGATCGGGACGAAGATGAAGGTCGTGCTCGGCTATGCGTCCAGCGCCACCATGGGCATGGCGATGGAGCGCGGTGAAGCCGACGGCAACGGCTCGACGAGCTGGGACTATCTCGAAACCAAGCGCGACTGGCTCGACGAAAACAAGATCAAGCTGCTCTACACGATCGCGCTGGAACGCTTCAGCAAATATCCCGACGTGCCGACCATCATGGAGCTGACCACGAACGAACGTGATCGCAACGTGCTCAAGCTGATCTCGTCAAGTTCGTCGATCGGCCGCGCCGTGCTGTCGACGCCGGGTGTTCCGGCTGATCGCGCCGAAGCCCTGCGCCGCGCCTTCGACAAGATGGTCGCCGATCCGAAATTCCTCGAAGACGCGAAGACGCGCCGCCTCGGCGTCGATCCGGCCACCGGCGAAGTCTTGCAAAAGATGGTGGCGGAAGTGGCGAGCCAGTCCGACGACGTCGTCAACGCGATGGTGGAAGCGGTCAAGCCGATGAACTGAGGCGCCGGGCCAGCGCCAGCAGCAACTCCATTGCGCTGCATGCGCGGCGTGATCTAACCTGTGCGATCAGTCGAGCACAGGAAGATCGCCGCATGCGCAAGCCACGTTTTCCACACCCCGTCGGCATGCAATGGCCCGGCGAGAGGAAGCTGGCGTTTTCGATTGGCGTGCCGTTCGAGGCGTTCGCGTTGCGCAGCCAGTATGCGCAGAAGATCAAGCCCGGCAAACGCGACATCTTCTCATTGTCGTTTGCCGATTACGGCTGGAAATCCGGCGTCTGGCGCATTCTCGACCTGCTCGACGAAATGGGCGAGAAGGCGACCTTCACGCCAAGCGGC
>CANJEY010000083.1 GCA_947472615.1 Beijerinckiaceae bacterium | reverse complement strand
TCGCCGAGCGCCAGATTCATGCCCCGCAGCGTGTTGGCGCAGGCCCAGAGTTCAAGGCCCTGCGCCGACAGTTTCGCGACGCGCCTGAGAAAAACCGGATCGGCCTTGGCGGCCACGAAGGCCCGCACGGCGGGGCCGAGCGTCACCAGCGCGATCTGCACATTCGCCGCGCCGCCCATGCCTTCGTAATGGTTCTCGATATTGCCGAGCGCGAAGCCCGCCTTGTCGAAATCGTCGACATGATAGGCGACTTTCGCGGCGTCGGGCCTCGCCGGCGCGGCCGAGGCGCGCGTCGCGACCGCCGCTCCGGCTGCTCCCGCGAAGATCGCCCTGAAGATGTTGCGCCGGTCCATGTTCGTCGCCCGCCTATTTGCCCGACCGCACCGACGCGATCAGCTTCTTGTCGCTGATCAGCGGCAGACAGTCGCGCAAGCTGACGCGATCAAGACGGAACACGCGGTCGTCCGCACCGAGATTGAAGTTCTGCGCGAAATCCTCGTTGGAGCCAGGCCGCGACAGGCTGATCCGCTCCATGGAAACGCGCATGGACTTGTTGTCCTGACTCATTTCGACATCGAGCCCGCCGCCGTCGCAATCGATGCCGCAGGAGATCTTAGCCGACGAGGGGCTCGTGTCCTCGACCGAGGCCTGACTGCACGAGCCGGCGTTTTCGAGCCTTGTCGGCTTGCCGCGAAATTTCATGCCGATCTTGAAGGTGACCAGCGCATGGGGATCGCCGGCGCTCACGTCGTTGAACAGCACCAGCATGGAGGCGGTCTTCTGTCCCGGATTGCGCGCCAGATGGGCGGCGTCGTAGGTGCGGGCGAAACACGCCATCGGGGTCGAGGCGCTCGCGCGCTCGGCGAACAGGCGCTTCGCCAGATCGCCTGATTTCAGCGCGTCCTCAGCGTGCGCGCCCGTAGCGGCCGCGAGGACGGCGAAAGCGAGGGGCGAGACGATTGCGAGGCGGGCCATGAACTCTCTCCGGGGTTGACGCCCCCCTTGTGGACCGCCCGCGCGGCGACGACTGTGCGCCGCCGCACAGGGCGCGGACCCGTCAACCCGCGCCGCGCCGGACATCCATCGAAATCCGCCCCGGCCCGTGAACGATCAGCATCAGCAAAGCGCCGATGACCTCGATATCCTTATAGAAGCTCGAGAGCGTTCCGCCGTTCTTGTTGAACAGGTTCCACGCCATCGTCGACAGCGGCTCGGTGTACAGTCCGAGGAATCCGGCTGGACTGTGCAAATCGAACGCCAGCACGGCCGACCAGACCATCAGAATCGCCGCCACGGGTTTCGACTTGAAGCCGACGAGCAGCATCAGACCCAGCACGATCTCGGCCGCGATGAGCACATAGATGAACGACGGCGGGATGCCGCCAGTCTGCAGAATCGCCTGTTCGGTTCCAGTGCGAAGAATTTTCTTCACCGCATCCGCCAGAAACGGCAGCGCTATCAGCGCGCGCCCGAACACCACAAGCCAGTCGATCAGCGCCGCGTTGTTCCAGATCGACGCGAACATGTTGCCCACGACGTCCCGTCCATTTCGACCAAACTGCGAATCGATCGAGTAGCGCCCGGGTCCAAACACGAACAGGAAGATAAAACCGCCCGCCGTTGCATAATCGCGCGTCAGGTTTTCCAGATTGTCGATCCAGAAGATCGACGGGGCGATGATGCAGAAGCCGAACAACGCCACAGCGGCGAGCCGCGTCTGGAAACCCAAAAACGTCGCCCAGCCGAAGCCGACCTGCCAAGGGATCACGAGCCAGACCAGATTGCCCGGCAGGCCGTGCGCGTTGATCAGGTTCGAAATATTGTCGGGATGGAGAAACTTGCGAACGCCGTAGGTTATGAATTCCGATGCGAGGCAGAAGCGCGCCAGCACCAGCACGATATTCATGACGTCGATTTGGGGGGTCGCAACAGCAGCCGTTCCCCGATGCGCCTGATCGGTCATCGTAGCCTCCCTGTCGTTCCGTCCCGCGGACGGGAGCCCGAAAGCTCGGGCGGCCGGTTTCCGGCTCGCCTCAGGTCAGCATAGGCCTATGTCATTTCGGCCGCAACATACCCTTGAAACGTCAGCGGAAAATTTCCTGATAGATTTTCCACCAGCCCGCCGTGCGCTCCTCGACCACATCCGGCCGCACATAGAAGGGCTTGAGATTTACGCCGTCGGGACGAAGCGTCGGGTCGCGCGGCGGCACTTTCGGGTGCACAGAAATATAGTCAGCGTCGCGATAGATTTTCTGACCATCTTCCGAGACGAGGAAGTCGAGCAGAAGCTTGGCGGCGTTCGGGTGCGGTGCGGCCTTGGTGACGCCAGCGATGGAGAACACCGACAGCGCAGGGCTCACCGGAATCCACGCCGCCGGCGCGCCCTGCGCGGCGCTGATCGTCGCATGGTTGTTGAAGATGTTCAGTGCGATCGAATATTCGCCGGCGATCACCTGATCGAGCACCTGTCGGGCGGAGACGCCAAGCGAGGCGACGTTCTGCTTCTGCAACGCGCGCAGATAATCCATGCCCTTGTCCTGCCCCATCTCCTCCAGCACGGAGCCGATGAAGCCCGGCGCGGACGAAGTGGACTGACGCGCCGCCCAGACCATCTTGCCTTTCCACTTGGGATCTAGAAGTTCGGCATGCGTCTTCGGAATCTGGTCCTTGGGCACCATCGTCGTGTTGATGCCGGGCGTATGGACATACAGGTTCGTCGCAACCCAATAACCCTGCGGATCGCGAAACTCCTCGGGCAGTGCCTTCACCGAATCCGGTTGCCATTGCAGCACGATTCCCGCGCGGATCAGCGGCGACGCGACCGTGCCGTCGAACACATCGCCCTGCATCTTGCCGGCCGTCGTCTCGGATTGCAGGCGCAGCATCACCTCGTTGTTGTCGGCGCGAACGTAGTTGACCTTGATGCCGTACTTCTTCTCGAAAGCAGCGGCGGCCGGCGCGGCAAGCTGGTTGATGATCTGCGTCGTGTACCAGGTGACCGCGCCCTCTTTCTTCGCCGCCTCGATCAGCGCCGCATCCGCCGCGCGCGCAGCCGTCGCGCCCAAGCCGATCGTCACACCAACAAAACCGATGATTGCAAAGCGCGACCGCATGACGTCCTCCCGGCGTGGCGAAACGCCCACGAAACCGGCGCGAATGTCTTACGTCGGCCGCGCGCGGTCAATGCCGCCGCGCGATTTCGCCGCGCTCAGCGCACCGGGGCGACGACACCGGCGGGCGCAGTGTCGGGAATGTCAAGCTTCTCGCAATTGCGGCGGCCGGACGCATAGCAGCGCTGCAGCCGCTCGTATTCCAGAAACGTCTGGAGCGTCCAGATCAGGATCCCCAGCAGAACCGCAATGCTGATTCCGGCGATGATGTTCACCCGCCGCCGGTGCGAGTAATCGGTATGATCATTGGGGCGTTCGGGATCTGTCGCAGCCATTCTCTCGCCTTTGCGCCCCAGTCTAGCTGAACGAAATGCGCGGCGAAACCGACGCGCCGCTCATGCTTTCGCCCAGCGCAGCCCGCGCGCCGCCAGCGCGGCGGCGAGATCCTCGCCCGGCCGGACGTCGCGGGTGAAAAACGCCTCGCCACGAATCTCGTCAATCGCCTCCACATGCGGCTCGTGCGGGAACCCGCGCTCGGCCAGAACGTGATCGACCCGCCGGGCGATCGCATGCGCAGGATCGACCCACGCCACATGCCATTTCGCCAGTCTGCGAAAACGGTCCAGCAGCAGTGGATAATGCGTGCAGGCCAGCACCACATGGTCAGTGCGCCGCCCGTCGCGCTCGACGAAGCAGGGCGCGATCTCGGCAGCAATGGCGGAATCGGGGACCGCCTCGCCCTTCATGGCCGCCTCGGCCAGCGTCGCCAGACGCGCCGAGCCCACGAGTTCGACCTCGCAATGGGCTGCGTGCTGGCGGATCAGGTCGTGCGTGTAGTCGCGTGCCACGGTGGCGGGCGTCGCCAGCACCGAAATCAGCCCCGAATGCGATTGCGCGGCCGCCGGCTTCACGGCCGGCACGGTGCCGACGAACGGCAAGCCCGGATGCGTCGCCCGCAATCGCGGCAGCACCAGCGTCGAAGCCGTGTTGCAGGCGATCACGACCACGTCAGGCTGCGCCCGGCCGATCCAGTCGCCCAGAAGCCCGCAAACGCGGTCGGTCAGGTCGGCGGCCGGAATGGCCCCGTAAGGAAACACCGCGTCGTCGGCCAGATAGACGTAGCGGGCGCCGGGCCGCAACCGGACGATCTCGGCATGGACCGTCAGTCCGCCGAGGCCGGAATCGAACACCAGAATCGCCGGAACCGTCATACAGCCGTCATAGCGGGATTCGGGCGAAATGGCGCGGCGTCACGCATAGGGCCGTGCGATGCCGAGGCCGGACGCGATCCCGGCGATCCGGTCCGCCACCTCGCGCGGATGGGTGCGGACGATGTCGTGCTGCGCGTCGAACTCGCTGCCGGTCCAGCCGGGCTTGCCCTTCACCTTCACGGCGAGCTTCTGGAACGCGCTGCCCTTGTAGGCGGCGCACAGCGCATAATGACGCGGCGGCCAGGCGGCGCCATCCATCGTGTCGACGCCGCGCGTCGACACATAAGGCTGCTCGATCGTCCCGATCGGCTGCGGCGTGTACATGCTGGCCCACTTGGCGGCGAGGCCAGCGTCCGGCGGCGGCGCATGGGGCGGGCGCGGCACAGACTGGCCGCCGTCGAACTCCGCCGCCATCTTCAATTGCAGGTCGCGGCCTTCTGGGGCGATGATGTCGAACAGCGCCTGTCCGCTCTCGGGCAGGAACGCGTCGAGATAGATCATGCCCGCGATGCGCTCGCGTTCGCGGTCGGCCGCGCCGGTGATCACCATGCCGGCGTAGGAATGGCCCACCAGCAGCACCTTGGTCAGATCCTCGTAGCGCAGCAGGCCGGCGATGTCGGCGATGTGGGACTCGAGCGTCACATGCTTCGGGGCGATATGGCTGCGCTCCGCGAGGCCCGTCAGGGTCGGCGCATGCACCTCGTAACCGCGATGGCGGAGCAGGCGCGCTGCATCGCTCCACGACCAGCTTCCGCTCCACGCCCCATGCACCAGTACGATCGCCATGCCGTCCTCCGTTTCGCGCACGATGGAGGATCAGGCGCACCGCTGCAACTCAGCCGAACAGTTTCGCCGCCGCCCGCGCGGCCGCTACGCCTGCCAGCGACGCGCCGCCCGCCGTCATTGCACCGCCGAAGTCTTCCTCAATCGGAGTCGCCTCGCCGGCGAAGAACAGACGCTCCGCAACCGGCCGCGCCAGCTTGGCGCGCGAATCGGCGTGCCCCGGCAAGGCGTGCGAATAACAGCCCAGCGAATAGGGCTCGACGCTCCAGCCATGCACCACGCCGCGCTCGAATGACTTGCGCGCATCCGCGCCGACGAGTTTGACGAATTCATCGAGCACGATGTTGAGCGCCTCGCGCTCGCCGCGACCGACAACGTCGCGCGCATGGTCGCCGCCGAAATAGGCGATCACGATGTCGCGCCCAAACGGCCAGCACTCGAAATCGAACGACGCGCGCGGCCCAAGCCGCTGCCAAAGGTCAGTGCCGGGCGCAATGCCGAAGCGTTGGCCGTTGAACTTCAGGCCGATCTTGCTGAGCGCGCCCATCGCCAGACCATCGAGCCCATCGCGCGTTTCAGCCGGCAATTCGGGCGTGAAACGCACCGCGCCCGATTTCAGCACGCCCACCGGGATCGTCACCACGGCGGCGCGCACACGCAGATTGCCTTTCGGGGTTTCCAGCACGACGCCCGCGCCGCTGTAGTCGATCGCCGTCACCGGCGTCGACGTGCGGATATCGAGGCCCTGCGCGTGGCGTTCGACGAGCGCCCCATAGCCGCTCGGCACGACCAGATCGTCGCCCGACCACAGACGCGCGTAATCGAGCGCGGAAATATTTTCGGGCTCGTCGCCCAGCGCCATGCGGGCGATGGCGGTCGCGCCTCCACGATTGTCCGCGCCAAGCGAGCCGACGCGTTCGACAAACGACACATCCGGCACCGGGGCGACGTCAGGATCGAACAGCCGCGAGATTTCCTGAAAATTGGCGCGGCGGCCGCCGAACTGCGTGCCCTCGCCATTGTCGAAAAATTGCGACGGCCCCGTGAGCGCCGAACTGTCCACCGTCTCGACCCGCAAGGACTCGGCGATCTCGCGCCACGGATTGCGCTCGGCCCAATGAATGTATAGCGCGCCGGCGTCGAACGGCGCGCCGAGGCTCGTATCGGTGAAGGTGCGGCCGCCGATGCGGTCGCGCGCCTCGACGATTACGAAGGTGCGGCCGAGTTTCTGCAGCTCGCGCGCCGCCGCAACGCCCGCCGCGCCCGCGCCGACGATCGCCACCTCGGCGTCGAAAACAGCGCCCTGCGCGCGAAGTCCGAGCGGAAACGCCGCCGAGCCTGCAAGGCCGGCCAGCGCGCCGCGACGGGTGAACAAATGAGTCATGCGCAAATCATCGCAGCAATTGGAAGCGTTGCAAATGGAACCATAGGGCGATGGCGAAATTGTGCAGGCGAACGCGAGCGTATCCGCATGCATGTCTCAGCCGACCAACCGGACACCGTCCGCACGAGCATTCCGGCGCGTCTCGACCGGTTGCCGTGGGGTTCGTTTCACTGGCTCGTCGTGGTCGCGCTCGGCGTCACATGGATTCTGGACGGGATCGAAGTGACGCTGGCGGGCGCGATTGCCGGCGCGCTGAAGGAAAGCCCGGTGCTGCGATTTAGCGACGCGGACGTCGGCCTTGCGTCGACCGCCTATCTGGTCGGCGCGGTGCTCGGCGCACTGTTGTTCGGCTGGCTGACCGACAGGCTTGGTCGCAAGAAACTGTTCTTCATCACGCTGGCGCTCTATCTCGTGGCGACGGCCGCAACGGCGTTCTCGTGGAATCTGGCGAGCTTCTGCCTGTTCCGTTTCCTCACCGGCGCGGGAATCGGCGGCGAATACGCGGCGATCAATTCCACCATTCAGGAGCTGATTCCGGCACGCTATCGCGGCCGCACGGATCTCGCCATCAACGGCTCGTTCTGGATCGGCGCAGCGATTGGGGCGGCCGGCTCCATCGTGTTGATCGACCCGGCCAATTTCGCGCCCGACATCGGCTGGCGGCTGGCGTTCTTCATTGGCGCGGCGCTGGGTCTGGTGATCCTCGTCATGCGCGCCTGGCTGCCGGAAAGTCCGCGCTGGCTGATGATCCACAAGCGCGCCGACGAGGCCGAACTCGTCATCGAATCCATCGAACAGCGCTTTTCGCCGCGCGATCTCGCCAGCGCCGACGCCATTCCACTGGCGTCGATCAGGCTGCGGTCGCGCTCGCATACGCCGCTGGGCGAAGTCATGGATTCGCTCTTCAACGCACACAGGTCGCGAGCTCTGGTCGGCCTTGCGCTGATGTCGTCGCAGGCGTTCTTCTACAACGCGATTTTCTTCACCTACGCGCTGGTGCTGACGAATTTCTATGCGGTGCCGAGCGCCAGCGTCGGCTGGTACATCCTGCCGTTCGCGCTTGGCAATGTGCTTGGCCCGCTCGTTCTGGGGCCGCTGTTCGACTCGATCGGCAGACGCCAGATGATTTCTTTCACCTATGCGCTGTCTGGCGTGCTGCTGTTGGGATGCGGAGTGCTGTTCCGGCTCGATCTGGTCGACGCGACGCAGTTGACCATCGGCTGGTCGGTGACGTTCTTCTTCGCATCGGCTGCGGCCAGTTCGGCCTATCTGACGGTGAGCGAAATCTTCCCGGTGGAAGTGCGGGCGCTCGCCATCGCGATCTTTTACGCCATCGGCACGGGACTGGGCGGCGCGCTCGCCCCGTGGCTGTTCGGCGTGTTGATCGCGACGGGCTCGCGCGCCAGCGTGTTCGGCGGCTATGTGTTCGGCGCGTCGCTGATGCTCATCGCCGCCGCCATCGCGGCGCGCTGGGGCGTCGCGGCGGAGCGCAAGCCGCTCGAAAGCATCGCACGGCCGCTGTCCATGCTCGATTGAGCGCAGTTCGTCAGACGCCGCGCTCCTTCGGACCGACCCAAATCTTGCGCAGTTCCGAGCGCCGCAGCACATCGACCCGCACCGTGCGGCCGACGCAGCCGCCATCGAGCAGCCGCACCAGATCGTCGACGCCCGTGACTTTCTGCCCGTCGATGGCGACGATGAAATCGCCTGTCATCAGGCCAGCCTGCGCGGCGGGACCGTCGTTCTCGATCGTGGTGATGAGCGCGCCGGTCGGCTGATCGACCCCGAGCCGCAGCGCCACGCGTCGCGGCAGCACCGACGTGCTCGCCCCGACGCCGATGTAGGCGCGGCGCACGCGCCCATGCCGCAGGATTTCGCCGAGCACGAAATTCGCGGTGTTCGACGAAACCGCGAAACACAGCCCCTGCGCGCCGCGAATGATCGCCGTGTTGACGCCAATCACCTCACCGGCCGACGACACCAGCGGCCCGCCGGAATTGCCCGGATTGAGCGATGCATCGGTCTGGATCACGTCGTCGATCAGCCGCCCACTCTGCGACCGTAGCGAACGGCCGAGCGCCGACACGACGCCGGCTGTCACGGTCGCGTCAAAGCCAAGCGGATTGCCAATCGCGATCGCGATCTGGCCCGGCCGCAGCAGCTTGGAATCGCCCAGCGTCGCATGGGGCAGGGTCGCGTTGTCCTCGACGCGCGCCAGCGCCAGATCCGTGTCGGGATCTTCGCTCAGTACGCGCGCGAGCAGCCGACGGCCATCGAGCGTCGTCACGTCGACGCGCTTCTTGCCATGCACCACATGGCTGTTGGTGAGGATCAACCCATCGGGCGACACAATGACGCCGGAGCCGGAGCCTTCGTGCGGGCCGGCGTCGCCCCGCCGCACGTCGATTCGCACGACGCTGGGGCCGACGCGGTCCACGACGCTGCTGACGGTTCGCGAATAGGCGTCGAAGAGCTTCGATTCGTCGCGCGCCCCACCGGATGCGCCGGAAACGTGGGACGAACCTGCGTCCGCGTCCTCCTTGTTGTCGAGAACGAATTCAGGTGTGAAGTCAAACATATCGGGAGTTCCTGAGGATTGCGGCAGATATGGGAAGCCATCGCCGCATTCGCCAGAGGAAGGCCGCCAGCCCAACTCGCAAATCAAAAATTTGTTGTTATACAAAGGCTTACCCGAAAACACGCGACGGTCACATTTATTTGAATCGACGCTTGACCAATGTGAACTCCGCAGCGCCGCATTCATGGCAAGGAATGCGCAACGTGGCGGGTCGCCACTCTCCGGAGGTTAAGAATGGTACGCAAGTTTTTGGTGGCTGGACTGCTGCTCGCCGGCGTCAGCGTCGCATTTGCTCAGAACGATCCGATTGCCCAACGAGTCGAGACGATGAAGGGCGTCGGCGCCCTCTGGTACGGCGACGTCAACAAGATGATGAAGGGCGAAATCCCTTACGACAAGGCGAAGTTTGTCGCTGCGCTCGACAGGATGATTGCGGCTTCCAAGGCGATGCCGGGTCTTTTTCCCGATACGTCCAAGACCGGGACGACCAAGGCGCTCCCTGCGATCTGGGAAAAGAAGTCGGACTTTGATGCCCGCTGGAAGAAAATCGGCGATGAGGCGACCGCCGCTAAGGCGTCCGTCACCGACGAGGCCAGCTTCAAGAAGCTGCAGCCCGATTTGAACAAGAACTGCAACGAATGCCACAGTCCTTATCGCGCGCGTAATAGCTGATGCAGCGCGCAGATTTGCTTCCAGGGCGGCCGCGAGGCCGCCCTTTGTGTTTGGGGCGGCGAACGCGCTAACATGAATCATTGAGCTTCGAGAGATTCTCCATGCGCAGCCTGTTTGCCACCCTCGTGTTTCTCGGCCTCGTCGCGCTCGGCGCCTTCTGGTGGATCAGCGAGCCAAAGCCCCTCGACGTCGCCCGCCTCAACGACATCAAGGGCGACCCGGCGCGCGGCAAGTTGGTATTCGATGCCGGCGGTTGTTCCTCGTGTCATCAGTCGCCGGGCCAGCAGAACCGTCTGCTCGTCGGCGGCGGGCTCGAACTGAAGACGCCGTTTGGAAGTTTCTTCGTTCCCAACATCACGCCGCATACGGTGTTTGGCATAGGCAAGTGGAGCACGGCCGATCTCGCCAACGCCCTGAAGGCCGGCCTCTCGCCTGACGGTCAGCACTATTATCCGGCTTTCCCCTACACGACCTACGCGCACATGCGCGATCAGGACATCGCCGACCTGATGACGTTCCTGCGCACGCTGCAGCCGCTCGAAGGCAACGCCAAACCGCACAATCTGCAATTCCCGTTCAGCTATCGCCGCCTGCTCGGCGTGTGGAAGGCGCTCTATCTCGATCAGTCGCCGATCGTCGACGATCCGAAGCGCAGCAAGGAGTGGAACCGCGGCCACTATCTCGTGGATGCGATGGCCCATTGCGCCGAGTGCCATTCGGGCCGCAGCGAACTCGGCGGGATCGACGAGAAATACCGCTTCGCGGGTGGTCCCGATCCGGAAGGCAAGGGCATGGTGCCGAACATCACGCCGGGCGAAGGCGGCATCGGCTCATGGTCCAAGGCTGACATTGTGGAACTTCTCACCACGGGCCTGACGCCGGAGCCCGACGAGGTGGCCGGTTCGATGGCCGAAGTGGTTAAGAACATGGCCGAACTGCCAAAGGAAGAGCGCGAGGCGATCGCCGAATACATCAAGTCGCTGCCGCCGCGCGCCAGTCCACCGAAGAAATAGGCGCGCGCGACAGGTTCTCTTGCTTTCCGGTTCGGCTGTCCGACACTGGCGCGACAGCGAATCGATACGAGGCCGCCATGCCGGTCGACAGGCCGAGCGATCCACCAGACCTGAACGATTACGACGCCATCGAGGCAGCCGTGATGGAAACCGCGCGCGGGCGCTGGTTTTTGGCGGAGCATGCGCGCCGCATCCGCGCCGCCGAAACCTCGCGTATTCTGGCCGCCATCGGCTGCGTCGCCGAGATGATCAGACTGCAGCACCAGCCCGCGCCGCCTGTTCTGGTGGATCAACGTTTCGCCGAGATGGCCAGCACGGTCGAGGAAAGGCTGCTGGATCTGTCGTGGTTTCTGCGAGGACGCGGCGTCGAGGATTCGGTCTGCGAACTGCTAGACCGCGAGGCGATCCGGCTGCGCCGTTTTGTGCAGGGCGAAAGCGACGAAGCGCCACTCGTTCCACCCCGCGCGCAACGGGACGAGATCGTGCATGCGGCCGAGCGGGCACCCCCCCAACACGCGCCAGTGCCCGACCTGTCGTACCCCCGGGACGAACTGACCAATCCGCTGATCGCCGCGGACATCGCACAGGACGCGCCACAGCCCGACCCCGTCGCGCCTGCAGCGCCGCCGCCCTTGCGGCCCGAAGCGCTGGCGTGGATCGAGCGCTTGCCGTTGCGCGAGAAGCTGCGGCTGTTCGCCTGACGATTGTCGTGACCACTCACGGTCTATATGACGACATCACGCAACCGCATATCGGGAGCCGACCATGGATCTGGGCATCAAGGGCCGCAAGGCCATCGTCTGCGCATCGAGCCGCGGGCTCGGCAAGGCCTGCGCTAAGGCGCTCGCCGAGGCCGGCTGCACTGTCGTCATCAACGGCCGCGACGAGGCCACGCTGCAGGCCGCCGCGAACGAGATCGCGCACGCGACCGGCGCGCAGGTCATCCCCGTGAAGGCGGACGTCGGCACGCCGGAAGGCCGCGCCGCCCTGCTCGCCGCCTGCCCGTCGCCAGATATTCTGGTGAACAACAACGCCGGCCCCCCGCCGAAGGATTTTCGCCAGCTCTCGCGCGACGACATGATCGCCGGCGTCGACGCCAACATGCTGACGCCCATCGCGCTGATCCAGCAGGTGATCGACGGCATGGTGGAGCGACGCTTCGGGCGCATCATCGACATCACGTCAGGCTCGGTGAAGATGCCGCTGCCGCTGCTCGATCTGTCGTCGGGCGCGCGCGCCGGACTCACGGGTTTCCTCGCCGGCGTCGCCCGTCAGGTGGCGGAATCGAACGTGACGATCAACCATATCCTGCCCGGCGCGTTCGCCACCGACCGGCTGAATTCGATCATGCAGAAAGCCTCGAAGGACCGCAGCATTCCGTTCGAGCAGGTGGAGGCGGACCGCATCCGCACGATCCCGGCGCGCCGGTTCGGCACGCCCGATGAAATCGGCAAGCTCTGCGCCTTTCTGGCGAGCGCGCATGCCGGCTACATCACAGGACAGAATCTGCTGATCGACGGCGGCGCGTTCCCGAGCGCCTTCTGACGCCTTGCGTCAGTCGTAGTCGACCCCCATCAGATAAAGTCCACAGGCCGGCGCAACGACGCCGCAGCGGGCGCGATCGCGCGCATGCAGCGCGTCTTCCAGATCGTCAGCGCTCCATTTGCCCGAGCCGACATGCTCGATGGAGCCGACCATCGAGCGCACCTGATGATGCAGGAACGACCGCGCCGAACAGCGGATGACGATGTCGTCGCCATCGCGCGTCACGTCGATCGCATCGAGCGTCCGCACCGGCGAATTGGCCTGACATTCGGATGCGCGAAATGTCGAGAAATCGTGCCGGCCCAACAGGCGTTGCGCCGCGCCGTGCATCGCGCCCGCGTCGAGCCTGCGCTTCACGTGCCAGACTGTTCCCTGCCCGAACGTTGGCGGCGCGCGCCTGTTGAGGATACGATAAAGATAGTGCCGCCGCGTCGCCGAAAAGCGCGCCTCGAAATCAGCGGCTGCGTATTCCACCAGCAGGATCGCCACCGGATGCGGGCGCAGATGCGCGTTGACGGCCTCGCGCAATTTATCCGGCCGCCAGTCGCGCGCGAGATCGATATGACCGACCTGCCCGCGCGCATGGACGCCCGCGTCCGTCCGCCCCGCGCCATGCACCACGACCGTCTCGCCCGTGAAGGCCAGTATGGCCGTCTCGATCGCTTCCTGAATCGCCAGCCCGTTCTGCTGACGCTGCCAGCCGACGAAGGGCGAACCGT
>CANJEY010000082.1 GCA_947472615.1 Beijerinckiaceae bacterium | reverse complement strand
CAGCCATTCGCGCGAGCGCAGATCAGCGACCGTGCGCAGCGGCAGCGTGTGCCATGTGACGCACACGTTCGTCAGTTTGTCGGGACTGCCAATCCAGCCGAAACGCTGCGGCTCGAATCGCGCGTTCTTGTTGCCGATCAGCGGCTCGACGGTCATGTTGTTGGTGATGATGCCGAACACGGTTCCGTCGCGCGGCGCCTGGTTGTAGAGATAGTTCGCTTCCGCCAACCCGCTCGCGGCTGGCATGTTCTTCACCACCACATTCGGGTGGCCGGGTAACAGTCGCCCGATGTGGCGCGACAACAGGCGCGCATAGCCGTCGTAACCCGAACCCGGCTCGCTACCTGAATAGATTTCAATCGTTTTGCCTTTGTAAAAGGCTTCAATCTCCGCGTTATCGGCGATCGCGCGGTGCGGCGCGAAACACGACAGGAGTGAAATCAGTCCGGCGGCGGCTGCGGCATTGTTCTTCACGGCTTGCTCCACCCTCGATGCAAAATGAATGTTAGGTCCATCGAGGCATCTCGTAAAGACTCACTTCCCCTTTCGGTCCTTTATGTCCTATCCTGTGCGCGGAGGAACGTGATGGAATTAGCAATTGTCACAGGCGGCGGTGGCGCGCTCGGCCGGGGCGTCGCGACAGCGTTAAAGGCCAAAGGCTGGCGCGTGATGCTTCTGGATATGGTTCAGGAACACGCGCAGGAGGTCTCGACCGAACTCGGCGGATTGCCGTGGAAAATTCTGGACGTGACGAAGCTCGCCGACGTGCAGCGCGTCTTCGCGGAGATCGCCGAGGAACATGGCGCGATCGGCGCGCTGGTGAACGCAGCGGGCGGCGCCATGTCGCTGCGCGTTCCCAAAGCCGACGTCGCGACGCAGAATCCCGAACACTGGGACCGCATGATCGGCGTCAACATCTACGGCACGTTCAACACATGTCACACGGTTGCGCCCTACTTGAAGCGGAATGGCAAGGGCGGCATCGTCAGCCTCGCGTCCGGCGCTGGCATGCAGGGCGGGCCGCCGATCGCGCGCCAGTCGGGCGCTGCTTTATATTCCGCCACCAAGGCCGGCGTCATCGCGTTCACGCAGGCTTTGTCGCAAGAGCTCGGGCCGCACGGCATACGCGTCAACGCGGTGTCGCCCGGACGCAACGAGTCGCGCGCGAAACCGCTCGCCCGCATGCTCGAAATGCAGAAGGAGGAAGAGTCGAGCGATCCCGGCAGCGGCCGCGTGTCGCCGCTCATTCGTTTCGGCCGTCCGTCCGACATCGGCGACGCGGTTGCGTTCCTTCTGTCCGAGGAGGCGAGCTACATCACCGGATGTTGCCTCGACCTCACCGGCGGCATTCGTATGCATTGAGGTTGAAATGGCGACTGCATTGATCACAGGCGGCGGCGGGCGCATCGCGGGCGCGGCCGGCGCGCGGCTCGTTCGCGACGGCTGGAAAGTTTTACTCGCGGACAAGGATTTCGGCGCGGCTGAAGCGATGGCGCGTCATATTGGCGCGGGCGCAAGCGCCGTCGAACTCGACATCACGAACGAAGACTCGGTTCGCCAGATCGTCAAGTCGACGATCGCCCGCAACGGACCGATCGACGCACTGGTCAACGCAGCCGGCGGACGCACCGGCGCAAACGTCGGCCTGTTCACCGAGACCTCGCCCGACACGTGGAAGCCGATCATCGACCTGCATCTGCGCGGCGTGCTGAACATCTGTCAGGCGCTGCTGCCCGACATGTTCGAACGCAAGCGCGGCGCGATCGTTTCGCTCGCGGCGGTCGAATCGTTTCGCGGCGATCCGATGAGCGCGGCTTTCTCCACCGCCAAGGCCGCCATCGCGATCCTCACCGAGACTCTGGTGCGCGAATGCCAGCCCTACGGCGTGCGAGTGAACGCGATCATTCCGGGCAGCCCCGAGGCGCTGGCGCGTTCAGGCAATACGGATGACTCGCCAGAGATCGCAGAAGCCATCGCGTTCCTGCTGTCAGATCGCGCCGCGCGCACGACCGGCGCCTGCATCGACGTCTCGAGCGGCTGGGCGCTGCATTGATCGCCATGTAGCAATCGCACACCAAGATCCGGACGCGCAAAAGCGCGCCGGCCAAGGGAGGATCGAATGAAGAAGCTGCTATCGTTCGCGCTCGCCGCCGCCTCGCTTGCGTTTGCGTCGCCATCGCAGGCGCAATCGCCAGAAGATTTCTATCGCGGCAAGCAATTGAAGTTTGCCGCGAGCTTCCCGAGCGGCACCGATTACGATACCTGGACGCGGCTGATCGCGCGTTTCTTCTCCGCGCATGTTCCCGGCAAACCGTCCATCATCGTGCAGAACATCGTCGGCGCGGGTGGCATGCAGGCGGCCAATCACCTCGCCAACATCGCCGAGCGCGACGGCACGTTCATCATGATGATCGGCCGCAATCTGCCCTATCAGGCGCTGATCAAGGATGCGGCCGTGCGCTTCGATCCGTTGGCGTTCAACTGGATCGGCAGTCCCGAAGTGGCGACGCGCGTCTGCGCCGTCATGAACAATGCGCCCGTAAAGAAGGCCGAGGATCTGTTCACCACCGAGGCGATTGTCGGCGGCAATGGCGCCGGATCGGCGGTCAGCCAGACGCCGAACCTCCTCACCAATATGCTCGGCATGAAGTTCCGCATCGTCGAGGGCTACCCGGCGCCATCCGACATCATTCTGGCGATGGAGCGTGGTGAATTGCACGGCTTCTGTGGCTCCTATTTGTCCATGCACCAGACGCCCGGTTGGCTCGAAAGCGGCCGGCTGCGCGTTCTGTTCAATCTTGAACGCACACCGATTGCCGAAACAAAAGCGCCTTCGATCTTCCAGTTCACCAAGACAGAGGAGCAGCAGAAGATCCTGTCGATCTATTCGTCGAGCGTCGAACTGGGCCGCCCCATCGCCGCGCCGCCCGGCGTGCCGGCCGACCGCGTCGCGGCGCTGCGCAAGGCGTTCGAGGAAACGATGAACGACCCGGAGCTGATTGCCGAAGCCGCGAAGCAGAAGCTCGACATATCGCTCGTCACCGGAGCGCAGGTGGAGACGCTGATTCGCAATCTCCTGTCCTCGCCACCCGACTTGATCGACAAACTGAACCGTCTGTCGCAGGGTCGCTGAACCATTCACGGAGACCAGCATGTCCGACGCCGCAAACCAGAAACACATCGAGGATTTGCGGCGCCTGCCCACGGGCGTCGTGTGCGACGCGCTCGGAAGGCTCGGCCTGTCGGGCTTCACCGACGGCCTCTATCCGTTCCGCCGCGACTCGAAAATGGCGGGCCGCGCCCGCACGGTTCGCTTTGCGGCGAAGCGCGGCGCAGCAAAGATGGATTTCAACATCTACCGCTTCATTCGTACGCTCGATCCGGGCGACGTGCTGGTCATCGCCACCGATCTCGCCGACAGCTGGATCTATGGTGAGAACATGGCGCACGAGGCGCAATATCACGGGCTCGGCGGCGTCGTGGCCGACTGCATGGCGCGCGATGCGACGCAATTGTCGGATCTCGACATTCCATGCTTCGCGCGCGGCGCGGCGGTGCGTCCGCCGGGGTTCGAGTTCATCGCCACCGATGTGCCGGTGTCGCTCGCGGGCGCGCAGGTTCATCCGGGCGACGTTCTCACCGGCGACGCCGATGGCATCGTAGTCGTGCCGGCCGCACATCTGGCGAATGTGACGCTACAGGCGCTCGATCTCGATCATCTCGAAACGCTGCAGGAACAGGCGATCGCCGCGCGCGCGCCGCTGCCGGAGCTGCTCGCGGTTCTGGCGCGTAAGAAGATCGTCAAGACGTAGCGTTTATTTGCGCAGGATCTTCTCGAGTTCCGGCGCGAGTTCGAGCTGACGCTGCGGCGTCGCGAAGGCGAACAGCGGCGCATTCATCAGCGCTTTCAGCTCGTCGGGAATCTTGCTCGACGTGCGGCCTGTCGGGCTCGAATAGCCGATATCGACGAACATATCCTGCGCCTCGTCGCTCAGTAGAAATTCGAGGAACAGTTTCGCTGCGTTGGGATGCGGCGCGTTGCGCAGGATTCCTGCCGCCTGATAGCTGAACGTCTTGCCCTCTTTGGGGGCTATGCCCCGCACCGGCAGGCCCTTGAGGTTGAAACTGTTGCTGGAAATGAAGGGCATGTAGATCGGGTATTCGCCGCGCGCCGTGCGCGGCTCCGCCAGCGTGTATTGCTCCGAGAACATCAGATTTTGCGCCGCGAGTTTCTCGACGAAGTCGCGCCCGAATTTGTCGTAGAACACTGTGAAGGTCGCCTGCCCGCCGCCCGGCGACATCGGATTGTCGACGAGAATCTTGCCCTTCCATTTCGGGTCGATCAGGTCTTTCCAGCTTTGAGGTTCTTCCCCGGGCTTCACCAGATTGGTGTTGATCAGCATCGCCCACGAGGTCGCGTAGCCGGGGATCAGAAAGTCATCGTGGTAATAGGCGTCGAGGATGCGCTTTTCCGACGGCAAAACTCCATGCTTCTGGAAGTCGCCGGCCGTCACCTGCTCCATGATGGTCGAGATGCCGTTGAGCACGATGTCGCCGATAGCGCGTCCGAGATTCACCTCGGTGCGGGCGCGCTCGCGAATTTCACCACCGCGCCCGATTAGAATGTCGACCTTGATGCCGTATTTTTCCTGAAAGCGCGCGACGGGCTTCGGAGTGCTGGCCGGCGCTGCGCCGCTATAGATCACCACATTGGCTTCGCGTTTCGCGGCGGCGACGATCTTGTCCCACTCGGCGTCCTGAGCGCGGGCTGCAAGCGGCGCAGCGATGAGCATCAGCCCAGCCAGCGACCATTCAACGAATCGGATGCCTCGCCGCCCCAGAATCGTCATGCGCGTCTCTCCCGTGTGGCGCGACTTCAGGCGCGCTCAAGCGGATTGGGACGCCGGACGTGGGGAAAGTCAACTGCGCGCCGCAGCGCCTCAGGTCTTCTTGCGGAAAGCGTCGATCGAGACGACCTTGGAGGCGGCTGCGTCTTCCTCTTTCGGCTTGTCGGCCGCAACAGGCTTCGGAGCCGACTTTTCGGACTTCGCCACGGCCGGCTCCGCGGCCGGCTTCTTCTCGCTGCGCGCGGTCAGCGGCACGGCCGAGACGGGCTTGGGCGGCGCGATGGCCTCCGGCGGCTCCGTGTCGTTGGCGCCAGTCTCCTGTTCGGGCTCCTGTAGCTCGAACTTGAGCGCGAACCCGACCGACGGATCGCCGAACTGGGTGATGGCGTCGAACGGCACCAGCACGCTCTCGGGGATGTTGTTGAACGACAGCCCGACCTCGAAATTAGCCTCCGTCACCGACAGGTCCCAGAACTGGTGCTGCAGCACGATGGTCATCTCGTCCGGGTAGCGCTCGCGCATCCGGTTCGACAGCCGCACGCCCGGCGCAACGGTGCGAAACGTGACGTAGAAATGATGGTCGCCCGGCAGGCCCTCGCGCGCGGCTTCCGTCAACACCCGCCGCACGACCCCCCGCAGCGCGTCCTGGACGAGTAGGTCGTAACGGATGAGATCGCTCGGCATCAGGCCCTTCCAGAGAATGAGGTGGAGGCTTCTGTTGCCAGGCGCCTCCGGGCCCCGCCTAGAGGTGCTAACCCCTAGGGCTTTGATTCGGTTACCAGCACCGCATTACGCGGCGAGGGCTTCCGGAGCATAGTTGTCATTGGCAACTATAAGAATGACCCGATAACGGCGGAATCATGCCGGGCAAAAGAGCACCTTTTACACCCCCGTCGAACCTATTTCGCCCCCGCCACAGCCCACCCGCAATGGGCTGTGGTGGAGGCGCCGGGTACCGCCCCCGGGTCCGGATGGCTTATTGTGATGTCCGTTTATCACCATAGTCGCCTTGCGGCGACGGTTTGAATATAGGGCCTGTCCGGCGATTTAGAAAGGGCCGAACCGCGTTCGACACAGCCGATCGGTTTGATCCAGGTCATGAACGGGCCCGCCGCCCGCGCCTAAGCTTTCCCGAAAGGGAGGCGAACATGGACGCTGATAGCGCGGGCGCGACGATCGCGCCGCCGAAACGCCCGCCGCCGGTCGTCCGCAAGATGGCGCGGGACGATCTGATGTGGGCGCTGGCCTCCGGCTGGGGCGATTTCAAGAAAGCCCCGCAATTCGGTCTGGCGCTCGGCGGATTCTACGCCATCGGCGGCTGGTGCCTCGTGCTCCTGCTCACCGCCGCCGGCATGCATTATTTCGTTTATCCACTGGCGACCGGCTTCGCGCTGATCGCGCCCTTCGTGGCGGCCGGACTCTACGAGGTCAGCCGGCGCCTCGAAACCGGCGAAGAACTGGCGTGGCCGCACATCGTCGGCGCGGTGCGCAAGGGCGGTCTGCGCGATCTCGGCTGGATGGCGCTGGTGACGACCTTCGCGTTCCTGATCTGGATCGACTGCGCCATTTTCCTGTTCCTGATGTTTTTCGGCCTGAACATCCCGAACCCCTGGGATCTTGCGATCCAGATCCTCACTACCCCGGAAGGCCTGCTGTTCTTCGTCCTCGGCAACGCAGCCGGCGCCTGCATCGCCTTGTTCATCTTCTCGATCACGGTCGTGTCCTGCCCGCTGCTGCTCGACCGCGACGTGGATTTCGTCACCGCCATGATCACCAGCGTCCGCGCCGTGAAGCGCAACCGGGCGCAGATGTTGTCGTGGGCGGCGCTGATCGGGCTGTTTCTCGCCGCGTCGCTGCTGACCGGCCTGATCCTGCTGTTCGTGACGCTGCCGCTGATCGCCCACGCCTCCTGGCATCTTTATCGAAAGGTGGTCGAACCGGAGGCGTGACGGTGCCCGCGCTTGCCCGCGCCGCCCGCCCGGCGCAAGATGGATCATCACAACAGGCGGGCGGTCTCGATGACGAATGCGGCCATGGCGGCGCCGGCGGAAGCGCCGCCGATCAATCTCTACAATCTCGTCTGGGTGGCGGGCCTGCTGATCCTGATGGTCGTGGTGATCAGGCTCGACAACGTCTGGGCGCTGAACTTCATGCACGTGATGGCCGGCGTGCTGTGGACCGGCATCGACCTGTTCATGGGCTTCGTGCTCGGCCCGATCCTCAAGGTCTCGCCTCTCGAAACCCGCCGCGCCATCATCACGCGCCTGACGCCCAAGACGCTGTTCCTGATGCCGACGCTGTCGACCATCACCGGCACGACTGGCTGGTTTCACGCCAAACAGCTCGGATTTCTCGATCTGCAATATCCGCAGTTCTGGTGGGTTGTGGCGGCGCTCGTCATCATCGGCATCCTCACCGTGCAGGGCATCGGCTATCTGCTGCCGACAAACCTGCGCGTCTATTTCGAGCTGCGCAAACCGCAACCCGACGGCGCGAAGATCGGCCGGCTGATGAGCGGCTTCTTCTATGTGGTGGCGTTTCAGGGCTGCATGCAGATCGCCATCATCGTGATCATGGCCAAATTCGTGACCGGCGTCTGACGCCCAATGAGGAAATCGAATGCCGCTGTTCCTGTCCGAAGCTGATGTCGCCGCGCTGGTCGACATGCCGACCATCATCGGCGAACTCGAATCCGCCTTCGCGGCCGAAGCGCGCGGCGAGACGTTCAACCTGCCCCGCCATCGTTTCAACAAGGGCGCGGCGAAGCTGAACGTGATGCTGGCCGGGGATACGACGAGCGCCCGCCACGCGGTGCGAGCCTACGGGACGATCGGCAGCAACGTCTCCCACATTTATCTATACGGCCGCGGCGGCCTGCTCGCCATCGTTGAGGCGCGGCTGCTCTCCGCCATGCGCACCGGCGCGGCGAGCGCGGTCGCCGTCAAACGGCTCGCCGCGCCAGACGCCGGAACGATCGGTCTGGTCGGCGCGGGGCGGCAGGCGGAGACGCAACTCACCGCCATCGCGGCCGTGCGGCCGGTGCGCGAGGTGCTGGCCTATGCGCGAAACCGCGACAACCTCGAAGCGTTCTGCGCGCGCATGGAAAAAATCATGGGCGTGCCAGTCCGCCCCGTCGCCTCCGCGCAAGCCGCCTGTTCCGGAGCCGACATCGTGGTCGCCGCCACAAACGCCAAAAGCCCCGTCGTGTTTGCCGACTGGCTGAAGCCCGGCGCGCATGTGGTGACGATGGGAGCCAACGCGGCTGACCGCAAGGAAGTCGACCTGAAGATGATCGAGCAGGCGAGCTTCATCGTCACCGACGACCTGGCGCAGGCGCGCATCGAGGCGGGCGAATTCATCGAACTTGATCGCGCCGGCAGCTTCGACTGGACGCGCGTAACGACGCTGGCGCAACTCGTCGCCAAGCCGCCCGTGTCGACAGGCGGCCTGACAATCTTCAAATCGCTTGGCGCGGCGATCGAGGATCTCGCGTCCTCGTCCTACGTTTACGACGAGGCGCTGAAGCGCGGACTCGGCCGGACGCTCTGATCACTCGGCCGCGTCGCGCCGATAGCTCGCCGGATCGTAGTTGAGCACCGGCCCGAGCCAGCGTTCGATTTCCACGATGCTCATCTGCTTGCGCTCGGCGTAATCCTCGACCTGATCGCGCTCGACCTTGGCGACGCCGAAATAATGCGCGTCCGGATGCGAGAAATAGAGGCCCGACACCGACGATCCCGGCCACATGGCGTAGGATTCCGTCAACGTCACGCCGGTGCGGCGCTCCGCCTGCAGCAGGCGGAACAGCGTCTCCTTCTCGGTGTGATCGGGCTGCGCCGGATAGCCGGGCGCAGGCCGAATGCCGCGATATTTTTCGTCGGCGAGATCGGCCGGCGCATAGATTTCGTCGCCCGCATAGGCCCAGAATTCCTTGCGCACGCGCTCGTGCATGCGTTCCGCGAAGGCCTCAGCAATGCGGTCCGCCAACGCTTTCACCATGATCGAGCCGTAATCGTCATTCGCCTTGGCGAAGCGATCGGAGATCTTGGCCTCTTGTGCGCCAGCCGTCACCACGAACGCGCCGACGTAATCAGCGCTGCCGGAGCCGGCGGGCGCAACGAAATCGGACAGCGCCATATTCGGCCGTCCATCGCGGCGCTGCAGTTGCTGGCGCAGCGTGAAGAAGGTCGCGAGCTTTTCCTGCCGCGACTCGCCCGTGTAAAGCGCCACGTCGTCGCCCACCGCGTTCGCCGGCCAGAAGCCAATCACCGCCTTGGGTGCGAACCAGCGCTCCTCGACGATTTTCTTCAGCATGGCGCGCGCGTCTTCGTAGAGTTGCCGTGCGGCCGCTCCCTGCTTCTCGTCGTCGAGGATCGCCGGATAGCGGCCCTTCAGTTCCCAGGTCTGGAAGAACGGCGTCCAGTCGATATAGGGAACGAGTTCGCCGACATCATATGTGGCGAACGTGCGCGTGCCGGTGAACAACGGCTTCGGCGGCGTATAGGAAGCCCAGTCGAACTTGAACGCATTGGCGCGCGCCTTGGCGAGCGGCAGCCGCTGCTTGTCGTTTTCGGCGCGCTGATGCGCATCCGCGACCTTGCGATATTCGGCGCGGATCGTCTCGACATATTGGCCGCGCGTTTCGGGCGCGAGCAGCGACGACACGACGCCGACGGCGCGGCTGGCGTCCGTCACATACACGGCCTGACCGCGGGCGTAATTGGGATGAATTTTCACCGCCGTATGCACGCGGCTCGTGGTCGCGCCGCCGATCAGCAGCGGCAGGTCGAAGCCTTCACGCTCCATTTCGGCCGCCACGAAACACATCTCGTCGAGCGAGGGCGTGATGAGGCCCGACAGGCCGATGGCGTCCACCTTCTGCTCGCGCGCCACATCGAGAATCTTCTTCGCCGGCACCATCACGCCGAGGTCGATCACCTCGAAATTGTTGCAAGCCAGCACGACGCCGACGATGTTCTTGCCGATGTCGTGCACGTCGCCCTTGACGGTCGCCATCAGGATCTTGCCGGCGGTCGAGCGCTGACTGTCGCCAAGCCGCGCCTTTTCGGCGTCCATGTAGGGCATCAGATAGGCGACCGCCTGCTTCATCACGCGCGCCGACTTCACCACCTGCGGCAGGAACATCTTGCCGGAGCCGAACAGGTCGCCGACGACATTCATGCCCGCCATCAGCGGACCTTCGATCACGTCGAGCGGCCGCGTGGAGCGCTGGCGCGCCTCTTCCACGTCGGTCTCGATGAAATCCGTGACGCCGTTGACCAGCGCATGTTCGAGCCGCTTGTCGACGGCCTGATCGCGCCAGGCGAGATCCTTCTCCTTCACCTCGCCGCCGTGGCCCTTGAACTTGTCGGCGATCGCCAGCAACCGTTCCGTGCCATCCTTGCGGCGGTTGAGAACGACGTCCTCGCAGGCCTCGCGCAGCTCGGAATCGATCTTCTCATAGACCGACAATTGCCCGGCGTTGACGATGCCCATGTCCATGCCATTGGAAATGGCGTGATAAAGGAACACGGAGTGCATGGCCTCGCGCACCGGCTCGTTGCCGCGGAACGAGAACGACAAGTTGGAGACGCCGCCCGAGATATGCACATATGGCAGCCGTTTGCGGATTTCGCCGGCGGCCTGAATGAAATCGACGCCGTAATTGTCATGTTCCTCGATGCCGGTCGCCACCGCGAACACGTTAGGGTCGAAGATGATGTCTTCGGGCGGGAACCCCACCTGCTCGGTGAGAACCTTGTAGGCGCGTTCGCAGATCGCCACCTTGCGCTCGAACGTGTCGGCCTGCCCAGCCTCGTCGAACGCCATCACGACGACCGCCGCGCCGTAGCGGCGCACGGTCTGCGCGTCGGCGATGAACTTCTCCTCGCCTTCCTTCAGCGAAATCGAGTTGACGACTGCCTTGCCCTGAATGCACTTCAGGCCTGCCTCGATCACATGGAACTTCGATGAGTCGACCATGATCGGCACGCGGGCGATATCTGGCTCAGATGCGATGAGATTGCAGAACGACACCATCGCCTTCTCGGAATCGAGCAGGCCTTCGTCCATGTTGATGTCGATGATCTGCGCGCCGTTGGCGACCTGATCGCGCGCCACGTCGAGCGCCGGCGAGAACTCGCCGTTCTTGATCAGCTTGCGGAAGCGCGCCGAGCCGGTGACGTTGGTGCGCTCGCCGACGTTGACGAAGCGGATGTCGCTCGTGAGCGTGAACGGTTCGAGGCCCGACAGCCTCAGCATCGGCTCGATCTTCGGAATCTTGCGCGGCGCAACGCCCTTAACGCGCTCGGCAAGCGCCGCGATATGCGCCGGCGTCGTGCCGCAGCACCCGCCGATGACGTTGACGAGACCCGCATCGGCGAATTCGCCGACAAGCGCCGCCATATATTCCGGGCTCTCGTCATAGAGGCCAAATTCGTTCGGCAGGCCGGCGTTCGGATAGGCGCAGACGAGCGTGTCGGCGATGCGCGACAGATCGGCGATATGTGCGCGCATTTCGCGCGCGCCAAGCGCGCAGTTGAAGCCCACCGTCAGCGGGCGCGTGTGGCGCAGCGAATTCCAGAACGCTTCCGGCGTCTGCCCCGACAGCGTGCGGCCCGACAGATCGGTGATGGTGCCGGAGATCATGATCGGCAGATCGACGCCCAGATCGCCGAACGTGTCGAGAATGCCCGCGTAAGCCGCCTTGGCGTTCAGCGTGTCGAAAATCGTTTCAATCAGCAGCAGATCGGAGCCGCCTTCGATGAGGCCGCGAGAGGCTTCGCGATAGGCGGCGCGCAGATCGTCGAACGAAACGGCGCGGAACCCCGGATCGTTCACGTCGGGCGAGATCGACGCGGTGCGATTCGTCGGCCCCATGGCGCCGGCCACGAAGCGACGGCGGCCGTCCTTCTGCTGCGCGAGTTGCGCGGCTTCCTTGGCAAGACGCGCGCCTTCGCGATTCAGTTCGGCGGCCAGCGCTTCGAGTCCGTAATCCGCCTGCGCGATCGACGTCGACGAGAACGTATTCGTCTCGCAGATGTCGGCGCCGGCCAGGAAATACGACAGGTGGATATCGCGGATGATGGCCGGCTGCGTCAGCACCAGAACGTCGTTGTTGCCGCGCTGGTCGCGGGCGAAGTCGCGGAAGCGATCGCCCCGGAAGGCGTTCTCGTCGTTCTTCAGATCCTGAATCATGGTGCCCATGGCGCCATCGAGCAGCAGGATGCGTTCGCGCGCCGCCTGCGCCAGATGAGCGCGAACCTCGGCGCCGTCAGCGAGTGGGAAGGACATCAGGCGGACTCCTTGACGGGCTGCGGGCGCAGGCCCAGCAGATGGCAGATCGCGTAGACCAGATCCGCCCGGTTCATCGTGTAGAAGTGAAAATCCGTCACGCCGTGATCGACGAGGTCGAGCACCTGTTCGGCAGCGACGGAGGCGGCGATGAGGCGGCGCGTCGCCGGATCGTCGTCGAGCCCTTCGAACCGATCGGCGAGCCATTGCGGCACGCTCGCGCCGGTCTTGCGGGCGAAGCTGGCGGTCTGCTTGAAATTCTGCACCGGCACGATGCCGGGCAGAATCGGAATGTTGATGCCGCGCGCCCGCACCTTGTCCATGAAGCGCAGATAGTGATCGTTCTCGAAGAAGAACTGCGTGATCGCCCGCGTAGCCCCCGCATCCACCTTCGCCTGCAGCACGTCGAGGTCGTCGTCGAGCGTTGCTGTTTCCGGATGCTTTTCCGGATAGGCCGAAACGGACACTTCGAAATCGCCAATCTTGCGGATGCCTTCGATCAGCGCCGTCGAGGTCTGGTAACCTTCCGGATGCGCGCTGAACGCGGTGCCGATGCCGCCCTGCGGATCGCCGCGCAGGGCCACGATGTGGCGAACGCCCGCCGACCAGTAGCTGCGGATCACGTCGTCGACTTCATTGCGCGAGGCGGCCACGCACGTCAGATGAGCGGCGGGCTTAATCGCCGTATCGCGCACGATGCGGGCCACCGTGTTGTGCGTGCGCTCGCGCGTCGTGCCGCCGGCGCCATAGGTGACCGACACGAAGCGCGGCGCCAGCGGCGCGAGACGATTGACCGCCTCCCACAGCGCGGTTTCCATCTCTTCCGTCTTCGGGGGAAAAAACTCGAACGAAACCCCGATCGCGGAATGGCCCGATCGGCTGAGACGGACAGGATCAGCGTTCATCAGGCGACCTCTCTTT
>CANJEY010000081.1 GCA_947472615.1 Beijerinckiaceae bacterium | reverse complement strand
GCACCGACAGCAGGCCCTGCGTACGCCTGATCTCGTTTGGAATCGCGCGGTGTTCCGCGTCGCCGCCCATGGCGCCGAACAGCACGACTTCGGCCTTCATCAGGTCGTCCATCAGGCCGTCGCGCATGAAACGGCCAGACTTGTAATAATTCTGAACGCCGAACTGCTCTTCGTTGATGTCGCAATCGAAGCCGCGATGTCTGGCGAACCATTCGACGACGCGCACGGCCTCGCGGATCACCTCCGGCCCGATGCCGTCTCCCGGCAGGACAATCATGTTGGGGCGCGAATTCTTGATCATGGTCATGCGGTCCAGATGCTCAGACGTTGTAAACCCACGGGCGCGCATTGCGGTCCGCGGTCTGGAAATCCGTGATGCGCTGCGCGATCGCCAGCGTTACCCCGATGTCGTCGAGGCCTTCCAGCAGCGCATGGCGTTTCAGTTCGTCGACCTTGAACGGCGTCTGCCTGCCTGACGGCGCGATGATGACCTGACGTTCGAGATCGACCGTAAAGTCGGGCGCGACGTCGCCGAACGCCTTCGCGTCTTCCGCCAGCGACACGATGACGTCTGCCGGAAGAACGATCGGCAGCATGCCGCTCTGGAAGCAATTGTTGAAGAAGATATCGCCGAAACTCGGCGCGATGACGCAGCGAAACCCCATGTCCCACAGCGCCCAGACGGCCGGCTCGCGCGAACTGCCACAACCGAAGTTGACGCCGGCGAGCAGGATCTTCGCATTCCGGTAGGCGGGCTGGTTCAGGATGAAGTCCGGGTTGTCCGATCTGTCGGGCAGATAGCGCCAGACCTCGAAACAATACGGCCCCAGCTTGCCCTTCGGCACATTGATCATCGCCTCGACGCGCACCAGCACGTCGGTGTTGACGTTGCCGGTCAGGATCGGAGCCGCCACGCCGGTCAGCCGAACAAAAGGCTCCATCGTCACACCATCATCTTGCGGACATCGACGATCGCGCCGCTGACGGCCGCCGCCGCCGCCATGGCCGGGCTGGCGAGATGCGTACGCACGCCGGGGCCTTGCCGGCCCTCGAAATTACGGTTGGTGGTCGAGACGGCGCGCTGGCCCCGCGCCAGCAGATCGCCGTTGGCGGCCAGACACATCGAACAACCGGGTTCGCGCCATTCGAAGCCCGCTTGCCGGAAGACGCCATGAAGTCCCTCGGCCTCCGCCGCCTGTTTCACCTGTTGCGAGCCAGGAACGACCCAGGCCTGTACGCCCTCTTTCACCTTGCGGCCGCGCGCCACGGCGGCGGCTTCGCGCAGATCGGACAAACGGCTATTGGTGCAGGAGCCGATAAACACAGCGTCGATGGCGGTGCCGGCGATCGGCCTGCCGGGCGTGAGGCCCATGTAGTCGAGCGCTTCGCGCATCGCGGTGGTGTCTGCGGCGTTCGCGCCTGATGACGGATCTGGTATCGCGTCCTCGACGGAGATCACCTGCTGCGGACTGGTGCCCCAGGTGATCTGCGGGGCGACCTTCGCGACGTCGATCGACACTTCGTGGTCGAAGCTCGCGCCATCGTCCGTCGTCAGCGATTTCCAGTAGGCCAGCGCGCGGTCCCAGTCAGCACCTTTCGGCGACATCTGCCGGCCCGCCAAATATTGATAGGCGACATCGTCCGGCCCGATCATGCCAACCTTGGCGCCAAATTCGATCGACAGATTGCAGATCGTCAGCCGCCCCTCGACCGGCATGGCGCGGATCGCGGACCCGGCGTATTCGACCGCATGCCCATTGCCGCCGTCGGCGCCGATCTGGCCGATCAGATAGAGAATGAGATCCTTCGGGGTGACGCCGTGGCCGGCGACCCCCTCGAAGTTGATGCGCATCTGCTTCGGCTTCTTCTGGTAGATCGTCTGCGTCGCCAGAACGTGGATCACTTCGCTGCGGCCCATGCCGAAACCGAGCGCCGCTAGCCCGCCATGCGTGCAGGTATGGCTATCGCCGCAGACGATCAGATGCCCCGGCTGGGTCAGACCAAGCTCCGGCCCGATGACGTGGACGATGCCCTGCCCGTCTTCGTTGACGTCGAACGCCCGGATGCCGGCGCGCTTTGTCTCCTCGAGATAGCCGCGCAGCAGCGCCGTTCCGGCCGCATTGGTGTTGATGTCGCGGCCCGGCAGCGACGACACCCCGTGGTCGGGCGTCGCGATGGTCAGTTCGGGATTGCGCACCGCGTAGCCGCGCTCGCGCAACTCGACGAGACTTTTCATCGCGTTGAGATCGTGCAGGATGTGACGATCGACATGCAGCAGCGCGAATCCGTCGCCGAGTTCGTTGATGACGTGACTCGACCAGATCTTCTCGAAGAGACTTGAAGCGCCCATGGACCTGTCGCTGATTGGCGGCCGCGCGAGGCGCGCAAACGCTCTGGCCTGTCGATTGACGGACCGGCGCGATTGTGCAAATCTCTTTCAAGTTGTCAACTCTGTTAAACAGGTTGTCTGATATCGCCCTCGGGAGCGGCGCGCCCCTCTCGCCATGGAGCCCCGATTGAACGACACGTCCCCACGATCCCGGAAAGCCGGCGCGATTTCGCCCGTGAGCCGCGTCGAACACGCCTACCGGGGCATTCTGGCGCTGATCACCGACGGGGCGCTGACCTCCGGCGACCGCCTGCCGAGCGAGGCCGAGATGGCGTCGCGGTTCGCGGTGTCGCGGCCGGTGGTGCGGCAGGCGCTGACGCGGCTCGAGCAGGCGCGCGTGGTTGAAGTCCGATGGGGCGCGGGCAGCTATGTGCGCGACGTGCCGGGCGCGGCGGCGAGCGAGCCGAATTTCGGCCCCGTCCGCAGCCTCGACGAGGTGCGGCTGACATTCGAATTTCGCGCAGCCGTCGAGGGGGACGCTGCGGCGCTGGCCGCCGAACGCCGGCCGCCCGAACATCTGGCCGCCGCGCGCCGCGCGCTCGCCAAGCTCGAACATGCTTTGGCGACAGGGTCTCTGGGCGAAAGCGCCGATCTCGAATTCCATTTCGCGATCGCGGCGGCGTCCTGCAATCCATTCTTCGAACGCATGTTGCGCAGCATCCAGCGGCCGCTGGAGTTCGCCATCAACCTCACCCGCACCCTGTCGCAGACGCATCCGCCGGAACGCCGGCACGATGTGCAGAATGAACACGTCGCTGTGCTGAAGGCGATCGAGACCGGCGATCCCGAGGCGGCGCGCGCCGCCATGCGGCTGCATCTGGCGAATTCCTGCAAGCGGCTGTTTCAGGGACCGGCGCAGCAAGACTGACAGAAGAACCGGCCGATACAGGACGGAGCATGGCAAGAGAATCCAGATGAGCGCACCAAGGACTGTTTTCGACAAGATCTGGGATCAGCACGTCATCCGGACCCTGACGGATGGCCGGACGTTGCTGCACATCGACCGGCAGATGATCCACGACGGCAGCAACCGGCAGGCGTTCGACGCCATGCGGCAGATGAACCTGAAGGTTCGCAATCTCGACCTGAACATCGCGGTCGTCGATCACATCGTGTCGTCACTGCCCGGCCGCACGGGGGAATCGCATCCGCCCGGCATCGAGCGCATCCACGCGTTACGTAACAACTCGCATGAATTCGATATGGAATTCTATGACGTGAACGATCCCCGGCAGGGCATCGTGCATGTGATCTCGCCCGAGACCGGCTTCACGCTGCCGGGCGTCACGTTCGTGTGTGGCGACAGCCACACGGCTACGAATGGCGCGCTGGGCGCGCTGGCCTGGGGCATTGGCACGACCGAAGTCATGTATGTGATGGCGACGCAATCGCTGCTGGTGCGGAAGCCGCAGCAGATGCGCATCACATTCGACGGCTCGATGGCGAAGGGCGTCTACGCCAAGGATCTCATCCTCTATCTGATCGGCCGGCACGGGGTGAAATGCGCCACCGGCTTTGCGGTCGAGTATGCGGGCCAGACCATCCGCGACATGCCGATGGAAGCCCGCATGACGGTCTGCAACATGTCGATTGAGTTCGGCGCCCGCATGGGCCTGATGGGCGTCGACGAGGCGACGATCGACTACGTCCGCGGCCGCAAGTTCGCCCCGAAAGGCGCGATGTGGGACCGCGCAAGCGCGCAATGGCGCGAACTCGCGACCGATGCGGACGCCCCGTTCGACAAGGAAATCCACATCGATTGCGCCGACGTGAAGCCGCAGGTTTCGTGGGGCAACTCGCCGCAGGAAATGATGTCGGTCGACGATCGCATTCCCGATCCTGCCTCCATGCGCGATCCCGAGCGCCGCGCCTCCGCCGAGACCGCGCTGAAGTACATGGACCTCCAGCCGGGTCAGCCGTTGATCGGCACGCCGATCGACTATGCGTTTATCGGCTCGTGCACCAACAGCCGTCTGTCCGATCTCGAAGTCGCCGCCGCCATCGTCAAGGGGCGCCGCGTCAGGCCGGGCGTTCAGGCGCTCGTGGTGCCGGGATCGATGGACGTCAAAGCCGCCGGAGAGGCGATCGGCCTCGACAAGGTGTTCACCGACGCAGGCTTCGAATGGCGCAACGCCGGCTGCTCCATGTGCGTAACCAGCAATGGCGACGTCGTGCTGCCCGGCAAACGCTCCATCTCGACCACGAACCGCAATTTCGAACACCGGCAGGGCCCGAAGAGCCGCACGCATCTGGCGTCTCCCGCGACCGTCGCGGCCTCGGCCATTGCAGGCGCGATCGCCGATGTTCGCAAGTTGATGAACTGAGGACGCCATGGAACGGTTTTCACAGGTCGAGGGCGTGGCGGCTCCCATGATGGTCGCCAACATCAACACCGACGCGCTGTCGCCGACAGCGGCCGGAAAGTCCACATCAGTCGATATCGGCAAGCTGCTGTTCGCCAATTCGCGCTACCATCTCGACGGCAGCGAAATCGAGGATTTCGTGCTCAACAGGCCACCGTTTCGCGAGGCGAAGATTTTGGTGGCGGGCGAGAATTTCGGGTGTGGCAGTTCGCGCGAGCGCGCCGTCTGGGCGTTGCAGAAATTCGGCTTCCGTTGCGTGATCGCGCCGAGCTTCGCCGACATTTTTCGCGATAATTCCTACCAGAACGGCCTGCTGCCGCTCGAACTGCCGCCCGAGGCCTGTCAGGCGCTCGCCGATACGTTGACGAAATCCAATGACCCGATCGTACGCGTCGACCTCGAAAAGCAGGAAGTGACCGGACCGAACGGCCTGCGTTTCCCGTTCGGGATCTCGCAGGAACGCAAGATGGCGCTGCTCGAAGGGCTCGACGAAATTTCGGTGTTACGGCGCATGGAGCCCGACATTGACGCCTTTCAGGCGCGGGACCGCATTGAGCGGCCGTGGATCTACGAACGCGGCTGAACGCCGCTGACGCAACACTTCACAGGGGGAACGCATGCGGTGGGCGCGGTATCTGGCTGACGGCAAGACGCATTATGGAATCGTCAATACCGATCTGACGATCGACGAGGTCGAAGGTTCGCCGTTCGAGTCGACGCGGCCCACGGGCGTCCGGCGCAAGGCCGCGGATGTGAAACTGCTGCCGCCGGTCATTCCCGGCACGTTCTACGCTGTCGGCTTCAATTATCTCGGCCACACGGCGGAAGCGGGCGAATTCCTCGCCAAGGATGTGAAAATTCCCAAGAAGCCTGACGTCGGCTATCGCGCCAACAATGCGCTGGTGGGCGATGGCGACGAGGTCATGGTGCCGCGCTCGTCGCCGGGCGTCATCCAGTTCGAGGGCGAGCTTGTCGCGGTCGTCGGCAAGAAGGCGAAGTTCCTCACCGAGGAAAACGCGCTCGACTGCCTCCTCGGCTACACGATCGGCAACGACATCAGCGAACGCTACTGGCAGAAGATGGACCGGACCATCTGGCGCGCCAAGAATTCAGATACGTTCAAGCCGATGGGTCCGTGGATCGAGACCGACGTGTCGTTGCCCGATCTGGTGACCACGATCCGCCTCAACGGGCAGCAGGTTTCCCAGTTCAAGACCAACGGCATGCTGTTCGGCGTCGCGCGCTATCTGGCGGAGATTTCCTCGGCCATCACGCTCAATCCCGGCGACGTGCTGTGGATGGGGGCGGAAGCGCCAAGCCTCGACATGCGCGCCGGCGATGTCTGTGAGGTCGAGATCAGCGGCATCGGGGTGTTGCGCAACCCGATCGTGGCGGAGCGCTGAGCCGGCGGCTCAGCCCTGTCGGCTCTGCCGATCGAGCGCCGCGTCGCGATACGAACTCAACGTGCGGGCCGGCGTGATGGCTTCCTGATCCAGGATGCAATGGAGAATGCTGGGCTTGCCGGAGGCCTTGGCGCGCCGGAAGGCCGGCATGAAGTCTTCCGTCGTCCGCACGGTTTCGCCATAGCCACCGTAGGCTTTCGACATCAGCGCAAAATCCGGATTGCGCAGCGCAGTGGCGGTGACGCGCCCCGGATAATGGTTCTCCTGATGCATCCGGATGGTGCCGAACATCGAATTGTCGAGGATCACGATGATCACTGGCAGATCGTACTGCACCGCCGTCGCGAGCTCTTGACCGGTCATCATGAAACAACCGTCGCCCGCGAAGGCCACGATTGTGCGGTTCGGGTCGAGACGCGACGCGCCGACCGCAGCCGGCACCCCGTAACCCATCGAGCCTGAAATCGGAGCGAGCTGCGTGCCGAATTGCTCCCAACGATAGAACCGATGCACCCATGTGGCGTAATTGCCCGCGCCATTGCAGATGATCGCATCCTTCGGCAGTTCCTCGCGCAGTCGCGCGACGATCTCGCCCGGATTGAGCGCGCCCGGCACATTTGTGGGTTTGAGGCTCCAGCGATCGTAGATCGCACGGCCGTCGCGCACGAACCCGGCCCGGTTCGGCGCGGCGTCGGGCGACAGGCCCGCGAGGCTTTCACAGAAACTTCTGGGCGACACATTGATCGCCAGATCCGCCTGATAGACGCGGCCGAGTTCGCCTTCGCCCGGATGTACATGCACGAAGGTCTGCGACGGCACCGGCACATCGTACAGCGTGTAGCGCTGGCTCGGAGATTCCGACATGCGGCCGCCGAGCAGCAAGACGAAGTCAGCGGACTTCGCATAGTCAATCAGGGCCGGATTGGCGCCGACGCCGATGTCGCCGACATAGTTCGCGTGGCTCGCCGGAAACAGCGATTGCCGGCGGAACGAAACCGCGACGGGCAGTTCGAAGCGTTCGGCGAAACCCACCAGCTGGTCTACGGCCTGCTGATCCCAGCGGCTGCCGCCCGCGATCACCAGCGGACGCGCGGCTTTCGCCAGCATCGCCTTGATCGTCGTGAGATCGGCAGGGCGCGTCGCGGTTTCGTGAATCTGAAAACGGCGCGCGTCGCCGACGGTGGCGAGCGCCGCCAGCACGTCTTCGGGCAATGCGACCACGACCGGACCCGGCCGTCCGTTGGCGGCGACATGGAAGGCGCGTCCGACGATTTCGGGAATGCGCTCGACGTCGTCGATCTCGACCGCCCATTTGACCAGCGAACCGAACGCGGTGCCGAAATCGACTTCCTGAAACGCGTCACGGCCTTTCGAAGCGCGATCGATCTGACCGACGAACAGGATCATCGGCGTCGAATCCTGCTGCGCGATATGCAGTCCGGCGCTGGCGTTGGTGACGCCCGGTCCGCGCGTGACGAAACAGATTCCCGGTTGGCCGGTGAGCTTGCCGTGCGCTTCGGCCATCATGGCCGCGCCGCTCTCATGGCGGCACACGGTCAGATGAATCGGCGAATCGTGAAACGCATCGAGCGCCGCCAGATAGCTCTCGCCCGGCACGCAGAACGCATGCTCGACGCCGTGGACGAGCAATTGGTCGACCAGAATGCGGCCGCCGGTGCGCTTGTTCGAACCTGTCATGGTGTGATTCCGGTTCGCGCCTAGATGCTCATATGCGTGACGAATTTCGTGTTCAGATAACCTTCGAGCGCCTCGGCGCCACCCTCGGAACCGTAGCCGGAATCCTTGATTCCGCCGAACGGCACTTCCGGCAGCGCGAGGCCGAGATGGTTGATGGTCACCATGCCGGAATCGATCTGTCGCGACAGCCGCGAGACTGTCTTCTCGGATCGCGAAAACGCGTAGGACGCCAGACCATAGGGAAGCCGGTTGGATTCCTCGACGGCCTCTTCGATTTCCGAGAACGGCCGCATGATGGCGACCGGGCCGAACGGCTCTTCGTTCATGATGCGTGCATCGAGCGGCACATTGGTCAGCACCGTCGGCTCGAAGAAATAGCCCTTGTTGCCGATGCGGTTGCCGCCGGTTTCGACCGTCGCGCCGTGCAGCCGCGCATCGGCGACGAAGTCCGTCATCGCCGAGATGCGGCGCGAATGCGCCAGCGGCCCCATGGCGACACCCTTCTCAAGTCCATTGCCGACCTTCACGGCCTTGGCGTGACCCACGAAGGATTCGAGGAATTCCTCATAGACCTTCTGATGGATCAGGAAGCGTGTCGGGGCGACGCAGACCTGACCGGCGTTGCGGAACTTCGCCGAGGCGATCATTTTCGACGCCGCCGCGATGTCCGCATCGTCCATGACGATCACCGGCGCATGACCGCCCAGCTCCATCGTGGCGCGCTTCATGTGCAGGCCAGCGAGCGCCGCCAATTGCTTGCCGACGGCGGTGGAGCCAGTGAACGAGATCTTCTTGATCACCGGATGCGGGATCAGATATTCGGAAATCTCCGCCGGAACGCCGAACACCAGATTGACCACGCCAGCCGGCGCCCCGGCGTCCGCAAAACATTCGACCAGCTTGGCGCAGGAGGCGGGGGTCTCTTCCGGCCCCTTGAGGATGATGGAACATCCCGCCGCCAGCGCACCAGAAATCTTGCGTGTCGCCTGATTGATCGGGAAATTCCACGGCGAGAACGCCGCCACCGGGCCAACAGGCTCGCGGATCACTAACTGATGAACGTTGCCGGCGCGGCCCGGAATGATGCGCCCATAGGTGCGGCGCGCTTCCTCGGCGAACCAGTCGATCACGTCGGCGCAGGCCAGCGCCTCCATGCGGGCCTCGCCCACAGGCTTGCCCTGCTCCATGGTCATCAGCGGCGCGATCGCGTCGGCGCGATCGCGCAGGTTCTGGGCGGCCTTCCGCATGATCTTGCTGCGATCGTAGGCGGACGTTTCCTTCCAGACCGCGAAGGCGCGCGCGGCCGCTTCCAGCGCCCGATCGAGATCGGCTCGTCCGGCCTTGGCGACAGCTCCGATCGTCTCCTCGGTCGCCGGATTCAGCACCGGCAGCGAGGCGCCGTCCGCCGCATTGGTCCACTGACCGTCGATGAAAAGCTGGACGTCGGAATACATGCGGGGCTCCGGTGGCGGGGCGTCGGGATTAGACCGAAACGTAGAGCAATTCCGCCGGACCCGCCAGAGGTAAGATGACTTCAAACTGAATTGACTTCTCGGCGAATGGTTTGCACTGTCGGGAAGAAATGGCACCGGAACGGCGCGCTGACCGGAGGGGCTCATGGAATTCGACAAGCCGGCTGGCGAACCCGACGACCGTATCGGCTGGGTCAGCGACGTCGCCGCTCAGATGTTGCGGCGGCTCGGCTTCCGCTATGTGAGCCTCAACCCGGGCGCGAGCTATCGCGGCCTGCACGACAGCATTGTCAACCATCTCGGCAACGAGCGCCCCTCGATGCTGCTCTGCGTGCACGAGGACCACGCGGTCGGCATCGCGCAAGGCTATGGCAAAGCGACCGGCGAACCGATGGCCTGCATCCTCCACAGCAATGTCGGGCTGATGCACGGCATGATGGGCATCTTCAATGCCTGGTGCGATCGCGTGCCGATCTTCCTCCTCGGCGCGACCGGCCCGGTCGACTCGGCGAAGCGCCGCCCCTGGGTCGACTGGATTCACACCGCCGCCGATCAGGGCGGCATGATCCGCAACATCGTGAAGTTCGACAATCAGCCTGCTTCGGCGGCGGCGATGATCGACGCCATGTGCCGCGCCAACGCGATGGCCCGCACCCTGCCGAAAGCGCCGGTTTATGTCTGCCTCGACGCCGGCTTGCAGGAAGCGCGGCTCGACGAAGATATCGTCTGGCCCGATCTGGCGAAGTTCCAGCCCGCCTCCGAGCCGACCGCCACGCGCGGCGACATTCGCAAGGCGGCCGACATGCTGCTGGCCGCAAAGTCGCCGCTGATCTGCTTCGGACGCGGCAGCCGCCGTCAGACGGATTGGGACGCCCGGGTGGCGCTGGCGGAGCGGCTGGGAGCTGTGGTGATGACGGACGCCCGCACCAGCGCGGTGTTTCCGACCGATCATCGCGCGCATGTCGCGCCGCCAATCGGCGGCGGTAGTGCCATCAACCGCAGCATCGTCGACAAGGCGGATTTGATTCTGGCGCTGGAATGGCCGGATCTCGGCGGGTTGGCGCATCCCCCCGGCGTCACGCCCGCGACGGCGAAGATCATCAACGTCAGTCTCGATCACGCCCTGCACAATGGCGCGCACATGGTGTTTCAGCAGACCCCGGCCGTAGATTTGTTCCTCGGCGCATCGGGCGACATGGTTGTCCACGATCTGCTCGAGGCGCTGGGGCCGGGCAAAGGGGAGCCGTGGCATGGCCCGGCGCCGGTTGTGGGTCACGCCGATCCAGATCGCATCACGATCCGGCAAGTCGCGGACTCGTTGCGCGCCTGCTTTGACGACCCCGACGCGGTGAGCCTGTCGACGGTCTGCCACGGCTGGCCGAACGACATCTGGCCGTTCCGGTCGCCGCTCGCCTATTTCGGCAAGGATGGCGGCGGCGGCATCGGGTCGGGTCCGTCGATCGCGGTCGGAGTCGCGCTGGCGATGCAGGATCACGAGCGGCCGACCGTCACTGTTCTGGGCGACGGCGACTTCTTGATGGGAGGTCACGCATTGTGGACCGCCGTTCACTGCCGCATTCCGATGCTGGTGCTGATCAACAACAATCGCTCTTACATGAACGACGAATTGCATCAGGACGCGGTGGCGCGCGACCGCAATCGCCCAGTCGAAAATCGCTGGGTCGGCCAGCGCACGTCGAACCCCGACATCGATCTCGCGACCTTCGCGCGTTCGCAGGGCGCAACCGGCATCGGCCCGGTGCGCGCGCCCTCAGAGGTCGACGACGCGTTACGGCGCGGCGTGGAGATCCTGCGCAACGGCGGCGTCTGTCTGATCGACCTGCACATCGACCCACCCGCAGGCCGCACGGTCGCCAAACGCATGCAATAGCGCATGCTTGCCGCCCCAACGCCGCAATGGCAAAGTCCACTCAAGCCAGCGAACCAATCGCGGCGCGGGAGGATCACATGACGCTGTTGACGCGCGCAGTCTCGATTTTCGCCTTCGTCATGGCACACGCAGCGACGCAGGCTGCGGAGCTCTCGCCTGAGCTGAAGGCGCTGGTCGCTGCCGCCCAGAAGGAAGGCGAACTGCAGCTGACCTTCGGCGAAGGCAGCGCAGGCGGCGAGGTCGGCGCGATGCGCTTCGAAAAGGGCATGAACGAGATGTTCGGCACGAGGATCAAACTGGTCTTCACGCCCGGTCCCTCGATGCCCGCGATGGCGAGCCAGATCGCGACGCTGAACGCCGCGAAGCAGCCCTCGCCCTCCGACGTCTATGTCGGCTGGTCGCGCCATTATCCGGCGCTCTACAAGCGCAAGGTTCTACAATCCTTCGAGTGGACGAAGCTGCTGCCGGGCCGCATCACGCCCGAGATGGTGGAGCTGGACGGCATGGCGGTGAAGTTCGCCACCAGCATTCCAGGCGTTTATTACAACACAAAACTCTCGCCGTATAAGCCCGAGAACCTGTCGGATTTCCTCAAGCCCGAGTGGAAAGGCCGCATCGCCTCGACGCCCTATGCGGCGAATTTCGATGTGCTGGGCGGCAACGGCTTCTGGGGGCTGGAGAAGACAGTCGCTTACGCCAAGGCGCTGTCGGCGCAGGTCGCGGGCCTCATCCGCTGCAACGAAACGGAGCGTCTCGCATCGGGCGAATTTCTGGCGCTGGTGATGAATTGCTCGGGCCGCGACATCGACGAGCTCGCCCGCAAGGGCGCGCCGGTCGCCAATGTGACGCCGAAGGATTTCATGGCGCGCAACTATACCTATTTCGGCGTGCCTAAGAATGCCCAGCACCCCAACGCCGGCGCGCTCTACATCACCTATGTGATGACCCCGGAGGGTCAGAAGATCATGTGGGAAACGTGGGGCGCGGATCTCGATCTCTTCCCCGACAGCAACATGCATCGCGATGTCGCCGAAGTGGAGCGCCAGAATGGCGCCCGCATGGGGACGGCCGACGCCACATGGCAACTCGCCAACGACGTCGGCAACAACGCCTGGAGCGAGGCGAACAAGATCCTGCTGAAGAAATAGCGTCGCGCGCCTCCCTCGCGTTGACCTGACCGCTCATGTTGCGGCTGACATCGCGATGCGGCTGATGCAGAGTTTGCGCTGAAGAATCGTTTCGATTCACAGAGAGCACGCTCATGCGCCCCATCGTCCTGCTCAGCCTTCTGGTTGCGGCTTTCGCGGTCCTCAGCCTCGCGGCGACGCTCGCGATCGGCGATCCGATGATCGCCCTTATCGCCGGCGTGGCGTTCCTGTGCGCCTACGCGACGTTCCAGTCGCGGCAAATCTCGACATTCCTGCGCATCCTGATCGCGATCTTCGCCACCGAACTCTGCCTCGCCGGCAGCGCATTCTTGCTGATCCAGTTCGGCTACTGGCCAGCCGCGCTGGAAGAATACGTGATCACCGAAAGCGTGCCGCTGACGCTCGGCATCTTCGCAATCCTGATCTTCGCCATATCGCACATTGACGTGATCCGCCGCATCACGCGCATCGCAGACGGCTATTTCGAAAGCGAGGCGGTGCGCACGGCCCGCATCTGGCCGCTGCCGGCGTTCCGATCCTCCGACCGGCGCATCGGCGCCCTGATGATCACCGCGCTGGTGTTGATCAACCAGATCGAGGTGGGCATTTCGGTGCGCCTGTCGTTCTTCAACCGCGACTGGTTCAACGCGATCCAGAACAAGGACGAAAAGGCCTTCTGGTCGCTGCTGTATTCGGTCTTCGCCTTCTGGGCGGCGATCTTCGTCACGGCCGCGATCATCGAATACGTGATCAAGTCGACGCTGATCGTCCGGTGGCGACAATGGCTGAGCGCCCATTACATCAGCCGCTGGCTCGACGGCACCACGCATTACAAGATGTCGCTGGCCGGCAG
>CANJEY010000080.1 GCA_947472615.1 Beijerinckiaceae bacterium | reverse complement strand
CGTCCCTGCGTCGGCGTCATGCTGCTGAACCGCGACGGCCTCGTGTTCATAGGCCGGCGCAAGAACAAGGCGCTGGTCGAGCATGTGGCGGAGGGCCACGAATGGCAGATGCCGCAGGGCGGCATCGACAAGGGCGAGGAGCCCTATGAGGCCGCGCTGCGCGAACTCCGCGAGGAAACCGGCGTCTCCTCCGTTTCGCTGCTGGCCGAAGCGCCTGACTGGTACGCCTACGACATCCCCGCCGACATCGTCGGGCAGGCCTGGAAGGGCCGCTACACCGGGCAGACGCAGAAATGGTTCGCGCTGCGTTTCGAGGGTGACGAGTCGGAAATCCAGATCCACGAACCGCCGGGCGGTCACCACGCCGAATTCGACGACTGGCGCTGGGAGCCGATGCGCAACCTGACGTCGCTGATCATTCCGTTCAAGCGGCCGGTCTACGAGCAGGTGGTTCACGCGTTCGGGCGGTTCGCCGGCTAACTCAGCGCGCCCGCTTGCCGCGCTCAAACGCGATGCCGGCGCCATCGACCGTGACTTTCACGACATCGCCGGGGTGGATCGACGCTGAACCCGCTACCCGCACCGGCAGCGGCAGGCCGTCGACCTCAACATTCGCCAGATGATGATCGCCATTGAAGATCACGCGCTGCACGCGGCCGTCGACGCCGGCGCCAGTCGGCGACAGCACCAGTTGCTCGGGACGCAGCATCACCGAAGCCAGCCCCTTGATCGGCCCCGACGGACACTCGACAGACACCCAGCCGACACACGTGGTGGCGCGCCCGTCCTCGACCGCGCCGTCGAGAAACACCGCCGCGCCCGTGAGTTTCGCCACGTTGGAATTCACCGGCGAATGATAGAGGGCGGCGGGCGTGTCGAACTGGGCGATCAGGCCCGACGTCATCGCCGCGACGTAATCGGCGCTGGCGTAGGCCTCATGCGGATCGTGCGTCACCAGAATAGCGGTCGCGCCGGCGTTGCGCAGGGCTTCCGCAACATCGCTGGCCATCGCGCGTCGCAGATCGAGATCGAGCGCGTTGAATGGCTCGTCGAGCAGGATCAGGCTCGGACGCGGCGCGAGCGCACGCGCCAGCGCGGTGCGCTGCTGCTGTCCGCCGGACAATTGATGCGGATAGCGTTCCTCGAGACCCGCCAGCCCGGTGATGGCCAGCACCTCGTTGAGCCTGATCTGGTCGCGCCGTCCGTATTTCAGCCCGAAGCAGATGTTCTGCGCCACTGTCATGTGCGGGAACAGCGCGCCTTCCTGCGGTACGTAGCCGATGTTCCGCTTCTCGGGCGGCACGCGCGCGCCATTGCCGGCAACCGTCCTGTCGCCGATCGTGATCGAGCCGGTGTCGGGATCGGCAAAGCCGGCGATCAGACGCAGCAGCGTGGTCTTGCCGCTTCCGGACGAGCCGAGAAGGGCCACGATCGAGCCCTCGGCCATTTCGAAATCGATACCTTTGAGGACTTCGACGTCTCCATAGCGTTTCGTCACTCCGGAAACCCGAAGACGCCCCATGGATCAGCCGCGCCTCAACGTGCGAAGAGTAAAAATATACACAGGCACTCCAGACACGATCACGAGCGCCGCCGCAAAGGGAGCAGCGGCCGCATAGGCGCGATCGTTGGTGTAGGACCAGAACTCGGTGGCGAGCGTTACCACACCTGAGGGCGCGAGCAACAGGGTTGCGGTCAGCTCCCGCATCAGTTGCAGCACCACGAGCGCCAGTCCCGCCCCGACGCCGGGCAGCAGGTTCGGCAAAGTCACCTCGACGAAGGCCACCAGCGGCGATTTGCCGAGCGTGCGCGCCACATCTTCCAGTTCCGGCGGCACCAGTTCGGCCGACGCCCGGATCGACGACTGCGCCAGCGGCAGGAACAGCATCACATAGGCGACCAGCACCAGCGCGGGACTCTGGTAGAACGGCGGCGCGTAGCGGATGGCGAAATAGACCAGCGACAGCGCGATCACGAGCCCCGGCAGGCCGTGGATCGCATAGGGCAAGCGCTCGGCCATCGACACCAGCCAGCCGCGCATCCGCATCGAGGCCAGCACCAGCGGCACCGCCAGCAGGGTCGTCAGCAGGCCGCCCGACAGGGAATAGCTGATGGAGCCCACCAGCGCCGGCGCGACGCGCTCAAGACCGTAGCCGGCGGACGTGCCGTGCGTCAGCCAGTAGAATAGCGTCGCGAACGGCACCCCGATCGCCAAAGTCCCGAACAGGCCGAACAGCGCCACCGCCGGCCAGCGGAAGCCGCCAAGCCGCGCCAGATCGGGATTGCGGGCGACGCCCTTGCCGCTGCGAGAGAAGCGCCGCCCCTTGCGAATGCGCATCTCGGCCAGCGCGATCGGCACGCAGATCGCCATCAGCACAGACGACAGCAGCGCCGCGGCGGCGTTGTCGAACTGGACTTCGTATTGCTGGAAGATCGCTGTTGTGAAGGTCTCGACCTGCAGGAACGACAGCGCGCCGAATTCCGCCAGCATGTGCGACGACACCAGAAGCGCGCCGCCCATGATGGCCGGCGCCGCCTGCGGCACGACGACTTCCAGAAACGTTCTCCAGCGGCCGCGACCGAGCGAACGCGCCACGTCCTCGAATGACGGGTCGATGCCGCGCAGCGCCGCCGCCACGGGCAGATAGATCAGCGGCGTGCACGACAACGTCAGGATCATCACCGCGCCGCCCATGCCCTGATAGGCCGGACCGAGCGAGGCCCACGCATAGCTCGACACGAAGGCCGGCACCGCCAGCGGCGCGGACACGATGACGCGCCACAGGCCGGGCCACGGAATGTCGCATCGCTCCGTGCACCACGCCGCCGCGACGCCGATCAGCACCGTCAATGTCGTCACCGCGACCGCGAGCGTCATGGTGTTCGACAGAAGGTGGATCGTCATCGGGCGCGTCAGTTCGCTGACGATCCCCGCGAAGCCCGCTTCGGACGACCGAAGCAGGGCGTACGCGACCGGCAGCACGACAAGCAGACTCGGGATCGCCGCAACGGCAAGCAGCGCGGGCGGAAACGATCCGCGTCCGCCGATGCGTGCGATCGCCGTCACAGAATGCCGGCTTCGCGTTGCAGCTCGTAGGCGAGCGCGGCGCCGCCGACTTCATGCGCGGTGATGCCGATGCCGATTTCCTCGATCGGCTTCAGCTTGAACACCGGCGAGACGCCGGGCCGCACCGGATATTCGGCATAGGTGGTCACCATGGCGATCTGGCCTGCTTCGCTCACCGCGAAGGCGAGGAACTTCTGCGCCAGTTCGGCCTGCTTCGTGGTCTTCAGGATGCCGATCGGCGACACATTGACGAGCGCGCCCGCGTCGCCCTTGTCAAAGAAATGCACGGCGGACTTCATGTTCGCCTCGCCGCGCTCCTTCGCCAGACCGTACCAGTAATAATTATTCACGAGCGCGGTGGCGATCTCGCCGCTCTCGACGGCGTTCATCGCCGCGCCGTTGCCGTTGTAGAGTTTGCAGCACTGCTTCAGGCCCTTCAGCCAGGCGAGCGAGCCGTCGCGGCCCTTCTGCTTGACGATGGCCATGATCTGCTCCTGGAAGCCGTCGCGGATCACATAGCCGACCTTGTCCTTCCAGGCGGCGGTCGGGACGTCCATGATCGAGTGCGGCAGATCGGCTTCCTTCACCATCGCCTTGTTGTAGACCATGACGCGCACGCGCATCGTGGCGCCCATCCAGGTCTTGTTCGGCGACGCATAGGCGGCGGGAATCTGGCTGATCGTCGACGCGTCGGCCGGCAACAGCAGGCCCTTCTCGTCGAGCGCCACGAGCGGCGGGCTCTGTTCGGAATAGAATACGTCGCACGGAGAGCGCGCGCCTTCCTCAATGATCTGGTTGGCGAGCTGCGAGCTTTCGCCCTGACGGATTGTCACCTTGATCCCGGTGCTTTTCGTGAAGGCGTCGACGAGCGCTTCCGTCGTCTGCCGGTGCTGGCCGTTGTAGAGCGTGATCGTCCCTGCGGACTGGGCGCGCGCGGTTCCCGCGAACCCGATGGCGGCCGCCGTGGCGGCTCCCCCCGCCAGAACCGAACGTCTGCTGATTTGCGACATTAGAATGACTCCAATGTGAAGCCGTTATTGGCATATCAGATGCGCCAAAGCAAATATGCGCGTCAAGAGCAGTGCGCGGAGACCTCTAAGGTTCGGATTGAACCAAGGCCTGCAAATGCTGCAAAAATCAGAAATCCGGCACGGTGAAATTGGAATCGTTCCAATCTCGAAAGCGCAACGGTCGCGGGCGTTTCTGATGGAGCCATAAGGGTTTCTTTGAACGCAGCCGTTAATCTCCGTTAACGCAGTCGACGCAGGGACGACTCAAATCACGCGCTGCTTGCGGTCTGACGCGGACTGCATCGGTTGGTTCGAACCCACCTCGCCGGTGATCGCGATGACTTGCCGCGCTATTCCGCCCCATAGTCGTGATCGGGATAATTGGAATCGCCGAACTTCCAGTAGCCGCGCGTATGCAGGCGCGTGCGCTCGATGCCGTGATGCGTGGTCAGGATGTCGCGAACGCGCCGCATCGAGGCGGCTTCACAGGCGACCCACCAATAGGCGTCAGCCGGAGGCGTCGGCATCGCCCGCACGGCCGCCTCGATCAGCGCGCCGGGCGCGGCGACGGACGGTCCGCGATGCAGCCACAGGGGCGAACACGCCACGTTGGGGCTGAGCGGCCGCTCTTCGGCGGCGTCGGCGATCTCGCAGATCGCCTGAACCTCGCTCCCGGCCGGAAGCGCCTCCAGCACCATGCCGGCAGCCGGCATGGCCGATTCGTCGGCGATGATGACGATATGGCGTAAGTCTTCTGGCACCGCATAACCTCCGCCCGGTCCGCCGATGAGCACCCGGTCTCCGACCCGCGCCGTCTCGGCCCAGCTCGACGCCAGCCCTGCGCCATGGCGTACAAATTCGATCTCAAGCCTGTTGCGGGCCGCATCGAAGCGGCGCGGCGTATAGGTGCGCGACGGCGGACGCGGCGTCTCGACGGACGAATCGGCCGGCGGCCAGACGACGCCCGGCGGCGGAAACAACAGCTTGATATGCGCGCCGGGCTTCGGTGGCGTGAAGGCCGCCAGTTCCGGCCCCGAACAGGAAATGCGGATCAGCCCCGGCGTCACCTGCTCGATCACGTCGACATAGGCGGCCTTCGGCGGCGGACGCTGCTTGCGCGGGCGAGCTGGGGCGGCGGTCTGATCCAATGAAAACTCCTGTTCTGACTGTCGAAGATGGCCGCCCCCGCGCCATTCCGCAACCTCCGGCTGCTAGGGCGCAGTGGGCCGGTCGGTCAGCGTCTGCAGAAACGCCACCAGCGCGTCGATCTCGGCCTCGGTCGCGCGCGGCTTCTCGCCCGGCTTTCGGTCGTATGGGATTTCCTCGACATTGGCGTTCTCGCGCCACGACTCGGGCAGATCATCGAACTTGATCGTCCTGCCTTTGCGGTCGCGCGCATACCAGCGCCCCGGATTCGTGTCGCGCGTGAAGTAGAACGCCACCGCATCGCGCAGCTTGGCGAATACGCCGTTGTGCATGTAGGGGCTCGTGACGGCGATGTTGCGCAGCGTGGGCACCCGGAATGCGCCGCAGACGCTCTCCGGCTTGAAGTCGTCGGGCGCGCCTTTCAGCAGATCGGGACGCTTGCACAGGCCGGGATCGAAATAGCCTGCGACCTTCGTGTCGGAGATGCGCCTGTTCCGCGGCGCGCCGAGAATGTCGTAGGTGAAGTCGGTGAACATCCAGTCGCGTGGATTACGCGACTCGGGTTTGCCGTCGTGACATGCGATGCAATTGCCCTTCTCGGGGTCCTTGAACAGCGCGAAGCCTTTTTGTTCGAGCGGCGACAGCGTTTCGCGGCCCTGTAGGAAGGCGTCGAACTTCGAGTTGAACGGGCTGAAACGCGGCGTCTTCTCGAATTCCACGACCGCCGCAGCCAGCGCGGCGAACGCCGCATCGTCCGTATCTAACGCCGGACCGGCGACCTTGCGGGCCAGATCCGCATAGGGGCCTTTGCGAATCTTCTCGACCACGACGGCTTTCGACGGATTGTTCATTTCGCGTTTGTTGAGAAGCGGCCCCTCGACCTGTTGCTGCAGATCGGCGGCGCGACCGTCCCAGAACAGGCCGCCTGCCGGAACAATCTTGATCTCGCCGGTCTTGCGATCCTTCTGCTCGATATAACCGAATGGCGGCACGAAGGCCGCATACATGAGCGACGGCACATTGCGGTCGCCGAACACGCCCGGCCGGCTGCTCGACGCGACACCCTGCACATGCGAATTGTTGTCGCCCTGAAAGGCCTTCTTCGCTTCGTGACAGGACGCGCAGGCGACGCCCTCGGGCTCCGACAGGCGGCGATCCTCGAAGATGCGCTTGCCCAGAAGCTGTTTCTCGGAAAGACCCTGTTCGTCAGCCGGCGCGACTTGCACGACATCGCGCGCGACCGAATCTTTCGGCTGCTGCTGCGCGGCGGATTGTATCGCGGGTGTGATGATCAAGGCTGCTGTGAACATCGACCACAACAGAAATCGTGAACTGGTCATCGCGTCCCCCGACTGCGCGTGTTTCGATACGCGCAATGGGACCGCTGCATCGCGTCAAGTCAACGACGCCAGCACACAATTATAACTGTTCTAATTAGAGGAAAGCGTCACCGAACTGTCATTTTATGGCTGCGCCGCAGACATAATTCCCCACTCGCGCGCCAACAGTTCATACGAGCGGCGACGCGCCTGATGATCGAACACAGGCGTGGTGATCATCAACTCGTCGGCCTTCGTCTCCTGCGCGAATGCGCGCAATTGCCGCACAACCGAATCCGGACTGCCGAAAAACAGACGATCGCGATGCTGCAGAACCCGCGCGCGTTCACTATCGGAATAAACGAAGGCCGCCGCTTCCTCCGGCGACGGATAGGGCAGCGTTTCGCCGCGCCGCCGTCGCAGCCAGTTCAGATCCCAGCTTGTGGCGAGCCCGTCGGCTTCCGCGTCCGTATCGGCCACGATCGCCGCCACGGCCGCGATCGCATAGGGCTTGTCCCGCCAGCCGGACGGCTGGAACTTGTCGCGATAGCTCAGCATCGCCCCGACGCCATCATAGTCGGAGAAGTGATGCGCGAACGCATAGCCCGTACCGATCATCGCGGCGAGATCGGCGCTGTAGCCGCTCGATCCCAGCAGCCAGATCGGCGGCAGCGGCGAATCCGACGGCATGGCGTAGACGTTGCGGAACGGATGGCCTTCGGGAAAATCGCGCGATTCCCAAGCCACCAATTCCTGCAGCCGTTCCAGAAAATCGTCGCCCTGTCGGGTTTCGAGCCTGCGCCGCAACGCGTAAGCCGTAACCTGATCGGTGCCGGGCGCGCGGCCGAGGCCGAGATCGATGCGGCCCGGAAACAGTCCCTCCAGCATCTTGAATCGCTCAGCCACCATCAGCGGCGCGTGATTGGTGAGCATCACGCCCCCGGAACCGACGCGAATGTTGCTCGTCACGGCTGCGATCTGCCCGATCAGGATTTCAGGCGCGCTCGACGCCACGGACGGCAGGCTGTGATGTTCGGCGAGCCAGTAGCGCGTGAAGCCCAGCCCATCGAGGTGTTTCGCCAGATCGATGGAATTCGCCAGCGCCTGACGCGGCGGCGTGCCGGACGTGACGAACGACAGATCAAGCGCCGACAGGGGAATCATGTGTGCCGCCTATGATCGCGGAAGCCCGAATGCGTCCGCGTGCTGGTCGCCCGCGACTTGTACGAACTTTCCGGTCGCTTCGTCGAGCGCGTGCAGCTTGCCGGTGGCGATGCCGAAATAGGCGCCGTGCAGCGCCAGACGCCCGCGCGACTCCAGCGTCTTCACGCACGGAAAGCTGCGCAGGTTGGCGAGGCTCTGCTTCACCGATTCCATTGCCAGCTGTTCGACATAATCCTCGAGCGGATCGGTCGGCGCGCCGAGCCGCTCCGCCGCCGGCGCGATCAGCGCCATCCACTTGCCGATGAAATCGCCCGGCGACAGCGGCCGTGTGTAGGGGTCCGCCTCGCCCTGCGCAAAAGCCTTCACGCCGCCGCACTGGGCGTGGCCCATCACCACCACATGCTCGACCCGCAGGCCCATGACGGCGAATTCGAGCGCCGCCGAGGTTCCGTGGAAGTCGTCGTTGGGCCGGTAGGGCGGCGCGAGGTTGGCGACGTTGCGCACCACGAAGATCTCGCCCGGCCGCGCGTCGAAGATCACCTCCGGCGACACACGCGAGTCGCAGCAGCCGATCAGCATGATGCGCGGATTCTGGCCGACCTGCGACAGATCGCGGAAGCGTTCGCGCTCCTGCCCGAAGCGCCCCGCCAGAAAGGACTCGTATCCGTTGACCAGACGGGTCGGCAGAATGGACGTCGTCTCTTCGCTCACGGCTGCGCCTCCTGTGTCCGGCCGGACCATATACGTCCGGCCGAAGGAATGATGGTGCTTTCGTCCCGTGGGGTTTATTGTGCGTCGCACCCAAATTCCACCCCCGGTTCAGGAGAAACGCATGAGTTTCCGTCCGCGTCGCAGCGCCCTCTACATGCCGGGCTCGAACGCCCGCGCGCTCGACAAGGCCCGGACCCTGCCGGCCGATTGCCTGATCCTTGACCTCGAGGACGCCGTCGCGCCCCACCAGAAGGCCGATGCGCGCGGCCGCGTGGTCGAGGCCGTGAAGGCCGGCGGCTACGGCGGGCGCGAATTGGCGATCCGGGTCAATGGCCTCGGCAGCCCGTGGGGTCACGACGATATCGTGGCCGCGGCGAAATCCGGCGCGCACGCGATCCTGATCCCGAAGGTCTCGACGCCGGGCGACATCATGATGGCCGCCAAGGAGCTGCGCGACGCCGGCGCGCCCGAGAGCGTGCGTCTCTGGGCCATGATGGAGACCCCGCAGGCGATCCTCAACGCCGATTCCATCGTCCGCACCGCCGCCGATCCGGCCTCGCGCCTGTCGGTGCTGGTGATGGGCACCAACGATCTCGCCAAGGAAACCCGCGCCCGTCAGGTTGCGGGCCGCGCCCCGATGCTGGCGTGGCTGTCGACCTGCATTCTGGCCGCCCGCGCCTATGGGGCCGAGATTCTCGACGGCGTTCATGGCGACATCAACGACGTGGCGGCGTTCCGCGCCGAGGCCGAACAGGGCCGCGATATGGGCATGGACGGCAAGACCCTGATTCACCCCAACCAGATCGCCCCTTGCAATGAAATTTTTTCGCCAAGCGAGGCCGAGGTCGCGTGGGCGCGCAAGATCATCGCGGCCTTCGATCTCCCTGAAAATGTAGGCAAAGGCGCGATTTCGCTGGATGGCCGCATGGTCGAGCGCCTGCACGCCGAAATCGGCGCCCGCACGGTCGCCATCGCGGATGCGATTGCACAGACGGCCGCCTGAGCGCATGTAGAGGCCAGACTTCGAGGCGGGGCCGCCACCGGGCTCCTCGCCTGCGTTCCATTCCTCGCACGCAGCGAGCCATTATGATTTTCGAGGAAGAAAAACCCCGGCCCAAGGTGGACGCCGCCGCGACCGGAACAGCCGCCCCCGGGCCCGCCCCCAATCGCGACCGCAAGCGCGAGCCGGTCGTCATCGACGCTGTGGCTGAGCCGCCGGAAGCGCCGCCGGCTGCAGAGTCCACGCCCGTCGACCCGGCGCCGGTCGAGGCCGCCGCGGCCGAGCCTGTCGCACCTCCGCAGCCAGAGCCGGCTCCGGCCCCGGTCGAGCCGCCGGCTCCGGCCGTTCATCCAAGGTCGCGCGCGCCGCTGATCGCCGCCATTCTGGGCGGAGCCACGCTGGCGGTCGCGGGCGCGGCAGCGCTGCATGTCTACAGCGGCGGCGACGCCGCCATCGCCAGCCTGACCAGCCAGAACGCCAGCCTCGAAACCCGCCTGGCGGCGCTGGAAAAGCAGGCCTCCGGGGCTGCCGACAAGGCTTCGCTCACAGCTTTGGGCGGACGTCTCACGGCGCTCGAACAAAAGCCCGCCCCCGCCAATCCGGCCGAAGCGCTTGCGGCGCTCGAAAAGCGCCTCGCCGCCGCCGAACAGCAGGCGCGCGCCGCCGCCTCTTCGGCGGAAGCCGCCAAATCCGACGCCGCCCGCGCCGGCAGTCTCGCCGCGCAGGTCGCCAGCGCCGCAGCCGCCAGGCCGGGTGACGCGCCGCAGCCGCCCATTGTGCTGCCGCCAGCGGTAGATCTCGGGCCGCTGGAAACGCGGCTGGCTCAGGCCGAGCAAAGGCTTGCCGCGATCGAAACCGCCATGGCGGGCGCGAAGACCGAATTGCGCGCCACCCAGACCGAATCCGCCGAAGCCGTGTCGGGCGCCAATCGCGCCACGATCCCGGTCATCGCGCAGGCGCTGAACCAGAATCTCGATCGCGGCGCGCCGCTCGGCACGGAAGTGCGGGCGCTGATGAACCTCGGCGTCGAGCCTTCCCGTCTGGCGGCTCTCGAACCACTGTCCGACAAGGGTGTCCCGACGGCCCGGCAGCTCGTCGAGGCGTTCGGCCCCTACGCGGCCGCCATCGCCCGCATCGACGAACCCGCGCCCGACAGCGGCTCGCTGCTCGATCGGCTGAAGCAGAGCGCTTCAAAACTCGTCCGCGTCCGCCCGCCGGGCGAAGCGGGCGGCGATTCGCCCGCTGCCATCGCATCGCGCATCGAGGCGGCGCTGGCTCGCAACGACTTGGCGGCGGCGCTGGCGGCGTGGAAATCGCTACCCGAGCGCGCCCGCGAGCCGTCGACCAAATGGGCAGCCGACGTCGAGACGCGCATCAAGGCCGACGCAGCCGCCCGCTCCATTATGACCGACGCCGTGCAGCGGCTCGGCCAGAAACCGAATTGACCCGCCAGCCGGTGAGAAAATGATTCGCATTCTGATTTTTCTGATTGTCCTGACGGCTGCCGCGCTGGGATTGGCCTGGCTTGCCGACCGTCCGGGCGAAATTGTCCTGACCTGGCAAGGTTATCGGATCGAAACCTCCCTGATGGTCGGCCTCGCCAGCCTGCTGGGGATCACGATCTGTCTGATGATCCTTTGGAGCGTCCTGCGCTTCGTGTTCCGCCTGCCGTCGCTGATGAACCTGTGGAAGCGCGCCCGTCGCCGCCAGAAGGGTTTCGACGCCCTGTCGCGCGGCATGGTGGCGGTCGGAGCCGGCGATCTCGCCGCCGCCCGCAAGTCTGCCCGCGAAGCCGAAAAGCTGATGGGCGGACAGCCGCTCGCGCTGTTGCTGTCGGCGCAGGTGGCGCAATTGCACGGCGACCGTGAGGGCGCGGAGCGCGCTTTCCAGCAGATGCTGGAACGACCCGAGACCCGCATGCTGGGTCTTCGCGGCCTGCACATCGAGGCGAACCGTCGCGGCGACACGGAGGCCGCCCACCTGTTCGCCTCGCAGGCGCACGAAATCGCGCCGCTCGGCTGGGCCGGGCAGGCGGTGCTAGAACACCATTCGTCCCGCGAGGATTGGGCCAAGGCCCTGCAGGCGGTGGAATCCAACCTCAAGAAGCGCCTGATTGACCGGGAGACCGCGCGGCGTCAGCGCGCCGTGCTGCAGACCGCCATCGCTCGCGACATCGCCGAGCGAGAGCCGGTCGAGGCGCTGTCGCTCGTGCGCGAGGCCGTGAAGCAGGCCCCGGAACTCGTGCCCGCTAATGTGCTGCTCGGCCGGCTGCTGATCCGCAAGGGCGACCTGCGCCGCGCCGCCAAGACGCTCGAAGCCTCGTGGCGGGTCGCCCCGCACCCCGACGTCGGCCGCGCCTATGTGGAGCTGCGCCCCGGCGATTCCGCCCGCGACCGGCTCGACCGCGCCCAGACCCTGTCCCGCTTCGCCCCCGACCATCCCGAAAGCCGACTTCTCATCGCCCGCGCGGCGCTGGAAGCTCGCGACTTCAAGAAGGCCCGCGACGTCATGGCCCCGTTGGTCGGCGAACGCGCGCCAATGCGCCCCACGGTGCGCGCCTGCCTGATGATGGCCGACATCGAGGAAACCGAATTCGGCCCCACCGGCGCGCTGCGCGAATGGCTGGCCCGCGCCGCCCGTGCGCCGCGCGACCCGGCGTGGATCGCCGACGGGTTGATCTCGGACGAATGGGCGCCGGCGTCGCCCGTCACCGGCAAGCTCGACGCCTTCCAGTGGCAGACGCCGCCGGAGCGGCTGAACATGTCGGCCGTGGATTTCGTCCCACCACCGCCACCCACCGAAATCGCGCCGCCGCAGATCGAGGCTGTCGCGCCCGTCATCGTCGCCGAACCCTTTCCGGCAACATCAGAAGCCGATGCAAAGACGACGGACGTTTTGCCGCAGCCGCCTGACGCGCCGCAGCCCCGTCCGGCGACATTGGAGACCGCCGGAACCTCCGCGCCGCCCGACGATCCCGGCCCGCGCCGCTGAGGCCCGACCCGGCGTTTACAAAAAATTGGGGCCTGCCCCACAAAAGAGGGTAGGAAAACGGGTCCCCGTGCGTTATCACCCGCCCCGTCGCCGATTTAGCTCAGTCCGGTAGAGCAACCGCTTCGTAAGCGGTAGGTCATCAGTTCGAATCTGATAATCGGCACCATTCCTTCTATGAATTTGGCACAAAATCAGATACTTGTGGATTTTGATTTTATCCACCCCCACAGTTTATCCCACACATAGCGCGGGCTGGGTGGGTTTTCCGGCAGTCGCCGACTGACGTTTGCGCTTCCTGCTGACATTCACATATCTGCTGCGAGGCCCACACAGGAAGATCGGCACTACCCCGGACCCGGGATCCTCATCGCGCCTGCCTCAGCCTTCCTCGCACGAACCCTCAATCTGCTTCGGCATTTGAGCCATAAGCACCGCGCGCAACTCCTCCCGCAGGTGGTACGGAAGCGCCGACAGATCGAGCGGCGGCGGTCGTTCCGTCTTGATCGGGCCGCCGTCCGGTCCAGTGTGCTCGAGGCGTTGCACATCATGGTGCCAGCCGCTGGCGGCCCGTGAGCGGTTCCGCAGACCAAGACTGACGATCATGGCGTTGCCGGGCTTCCCCTGAGCCATGTCCAGAGCCCGTTCTTCCCACCACAGGGTCGAAAGCTGCCGTCCTTCCTGAATGGCCTGCAGGAACTCCGGATGCTGTTGCTGCCAGTTGAATAGAGACCGCGCCGATATGCCGACCTTGGCCGCCGCAGCTTCAGCAGACAGGCCAGTCGCCATGGCCTCCATAATCGCCTTGCCGTGCTCAGACCTATAGAGCGTCGGCCGACCGCCAGCGTGCTTG
>CANJEY010000079.1 GCA_947472615.1 Beijerinckiaceae bacterium | reverse complement strand
TTTTATGTACATATATTCGTACATAAGGAGTTGCACCCATGCGACACGTCACGTTCACAGATCTTCGCGCCAACATGGCGAGCCATCTGGATAGCGTCGAGACGGATCGAACCGAACTGATTGTCACGCGGCAGAATCACGAACCGGTGGTTATCATGCCCTTGGGCGAACTCGAGTCGTTACGCGAAACGCTTTATCTGCTGCACTCTCCTGCCAACGCCGCGCTTCTGTTGAGCTCAATCAAACAGCTCGACGCCGGCAAGGGAACCGAACACTCGCTGGCGGAATGAAACTCGTCTTTTCCGAGATCGCCTGGGCGCAATATCTTTATTGGCAGACAACCGATCCGGCGCTTCTCAAGCGGCTAAACGAGCTGATTCGCGATACGTCGCGCACGCCATTCAGCGGCATTGGCAAGCCCGAACCGCTGTCAGGCCCGCTGAAAGGCTGGTGGTCGCGACGGCTCACCCAAGAGCATCGTTTCGTCTATCGCGTCAAAGGACAGGGCGACGAGCAGGCGCTAGAGATCGCCGCCTGCCGCTATCACTATCGGTGATCTGTCACGCCTGCTCGACCCCCTCGGTCCTCGACAACCTCCCGCCCCCAATCGACGATAGAGTCGCGATACAGCAGCAGCCATTCGCAGGGCGATTTGCCCGCGAATGCGTCGCGCAGCGTAAACCCGTCGCTTACGCCGCCATGCCCGGACACATGCCGCAGCCCGGCCCCGGCTCGCCCGAGCACGCCATAGACTGGCCCGCGTCCTCGCCGCCCTTGGCGGGATTGGCGACGAGCGACAATTGCTGATCGAGATGCTCTCCGCCACAGGACGGGCAGACCGGCGTTTCGCCGGAACGCACCAGAGTCTGGAACGACGTTTCGCAATCGGCGCATTCGTAGGAAAAGATGGGCATTGGGCTCCCCACGTTCAGATCGTCCCTGACATGCCGAAACACGTCCGAAAGCGCAAGCCCGGCCGTGGCGAGCCGAGGGCGTGACAGTCCCGCCGCACGCATTATGCTGGGGCCATGCGCCGTCTGCTCCTCCTCCGCCACGCCAAGGCCGCCCCCTATTCGGGAGGCGGCGACAGCGAGCGGCCGTTGACGGAGCGCGGCCGGCGCGACGCCGCCATGATGGGGCGCTACATCGCCGCGCAGGTGCTCGCGCCCGACACGGCGGTCGCCTCCAGCGCGCGCCGCACGCGCGAGACGCTGGATTGCGTCTGCGAGCAATTCGCCGTCACGCCGACAATCTATATCGAACCGGCGCTGTATCTGGCTGAGCCAGAAACGCTGCTGACCCATCTGCGCCGCACGCCTGCCAAGACGCTCACGTTGCTGGCGATTGGCCACAATCCCGGCATTGCCGAGATGGCCGTGGCGCTGACGGGGGGCGGCGATCTCGACGCCCGCGACCGCATCGTTCACAAGTATCCGACCTGCAGCCTGTCGGCGTTCGAATTCAATTTCGACGACTGGCGGCTGGCGCGATTCGGCGGCGCGAAGCTGCTGCGGTTCGCGACGCCGCGGGACTTGCGCGCGAGCCCATTTGGGGCGGATTGACCCGTCCCCCGACGCTGGACGCCCCCGCCGATCTCGTGTATGGAGCGCGCCTTAACTCAAAACAGCGCGCCGAAACGCTTGCCCTCGGGCAAACCGGCAGGAGTACCAGATGAACATTATCGAGCAGCTCGACAAAGAGCAGGCCGCCAAGATCGGCCGTCAGATCCCCGAATTCAGCCCCGGCGATACCGTTCGCGTCAACGTGAAGGTGAAGGAAGGCGACCGGTCCCGCGTGCAGGGTTACGAGGGCGTCTGCATCGCCCGCAACGGCGGCGGCATCAACGAGAGCTTCACGGTCCGCAAGATTTCCTACGGCGAAGGCGTCGAGCGCGTCTTCCCGATCTATTCGCCGATGATCGATTCCATCGACGTCGTCCGCAAGGGCCGCGTCCGCCGCGCCAAGCTGTATTACCTGCGCGATCGTCGCGGCAAGTCGGCCCGTATCGCCGAGAAGCAGGAGACCGTGGCGGAAAAGGCCGCGCGCGCCACCGCCAAGGCCGAGAAGAAGGCCGCCGCCAAGGCTGCCGCGAAGTAAAATTCGCACCATCGAAATTCGAAAAGCCCGGCCCTGCGCCGGGCTTTTTTGTGGCAGTTAGGGCAAGAGCGATCAGCCGGCGCGCACGTCGATCTCGAAACGGCAGGCGGTAGCGCCGCTGAGACGGCAGTCCGTATGGCGGACGATCGTGGTTTCGCTGACCAGCGCGCGAAACAGACGTTCGAACACCCCGACGTGCCAGACACAGCCGGGCATCGCGAGCGGGTTATGGGCAATCGTGACGATCGCTGGTTTGATCGACACGAGGTTGAAAACGCCCGATCCGGCGAATGTCCAGGCGTTGCGGTTGATCGCCTTCAACAGCATCGGCGTCGCAAGCGCCGGCGGCAGGGCGCGCAAGATGGACTTGGCGAACCCCGGGATGCGGTTGGCGAGCACATACTCGCCGGTTCGCTTGCCGGCGTCGTGCGCGATCCGGGCCGCCTGATCGGCCGGAAGCTCCCGCCACAACGCCTCGAACAGTCGCGTCGGGATGGCTTCGTCGATCATGGCGTCGGGCGGCGAGCCGAGCAGCCGCAGGAACCCCGCGCTGGCGAACACCTGTTCGGCGGCGTCCGTGACCCCGGGCGCAGCGTTCAGGGCCTCGCCCAGTTGAATGACCGCATTGGGGCCGACGAGGCCGGCGTGCGCCCGCGCATCCGCGCTGGATTCGAACGTAAGGCCGACGCTCATCATGGAGCCGCCGCCCCCATGGGCTCTTTTACTTTGGCCGGCATATGGAACTCGTCCATCTGCTCATGGTCGCCGCCGCAGGCCATCACGGGCTCGCGCGACTCGCGCCGCGCCCGCGCCTGAGAGGCGCGGTCCGCGGCCGCCTCCCAATCGTCCATCTGGGCCGGGGCGATCTTGCGGGTGCGGTCGAAGTTGAAGTTCACCTTCTCCTTTGACTGCGGCCCCCAATAGCCGGCCTTGCCGAGATCGTAGAATTTGCGCTGGAAGCCCGCCTTGAGGAAGGCTCTCAGGCAGCCGAGCAGATAGCGTCGCCGAAAGCCCGTGCCGCGCCACGGATAGTGGAACAGCGCCTTGCGCGAGTAGAAGCGCCGATAATTCTTCATCACGCCGTCGAGCAGCGCGCCGCGCGACATCGCCTGCGGCGCCATGATCGGCGTGACGAAATTGTATTTCGAGAAGTCGAAGATCTCGACCTTGTCCTTCATCTCCTGAAACAGCGGCGTGAAAGGCCACGGCGTATACATCGCCCAGTTCGCCAGATCGGGCTGCCAGTCCCACGCCATCTGGAAGGTTTCTTCCAGCGTCTCGGCCGTCTCGTTGTCGAGGCCGACAATGAACTGCGCCTCGGTGAAGATGTCGGCCTCGCGCAGCAGCCGGATCGCTTCCTTGTTTTCCTCGACCTTGGTTTCTTTGTTGAACTGGTCGAGCTTCAACTGCGCCGCCGCTTCTGTGCCGAGCGACACATGGACGAGACCTGCCTTGCGGTAGAACGACAGCAGCTCGCGGTCGCGGTAGATGTCGGTGACGCGCGTGTTGATGCCCCATTGCACCCTGTCGGGCAGGCCGCGCCGGATCAGCTCCTCACAGAACTGGATGAACTTCTTGCGGTTGATGGTCGGCTCTTCGTCGGCAAGGATGAAGAACCCCACCTGATGTTCGTTCACCAGTTTCTCGATTTCGTCGACGACCTTCACTGGATCGCGGACGCGATAGTCGCGCCAGAATTTCCACTGCGAGCAGAACGAACAGGTGAACGGGCAACCACGCGCCATGTTGGGAATCGCCACGCGCACGCCCAGCGGCACGTAGATATATTTCGACCATTCGAGCAGCGACCAGTCCGGATTGACCGCATCGAAATCCTTGACGGTCGGGGCCGCAGGCGTCGCCAGAATCTGTTCTCCGTCGATATAGGCCAGACCCTTGATCTCGTGACGGCGCGCCGGCCATTGCCCGGCGTCCACGGTGCGGATCAATTCGCGGAAAATTTCCTCGCCCTCGCCGCGCACGATGACGTCGATCCACGGCGCTTCGGAGAGCACCTGCTTGTACATGAAGGTGGCGTGGATGCCGCCCAGCACCCTAACGGCGCGCGGCGCGACTTCGGAGACGATGCGCAGAACCTCCTCAGCTTTGTAGATCGACGGCGTGATGGCCGTGACGCCCACCACATCCGGCTGGATCTCGGTGAACCGACGCCGCAGATCGTCGTCGCTGAGGTCGTTGGTCATCGCGTCGATGAACGTGATGTCATCGAACCCGGCGTCCTTCAGGTGGCCCGACAGATACGCGACCCAGGCGGGCGGCCAGCTTCCGGCTATTTCGGCGCCGCCAGAATGGTAGTTCGGATGAACCAGCACGATACGCATGTCGAGCCTCCCCGTATGTCAACTAATATTGACACACGAAGTGACAGGTGCATTTGACATACATCAACGATCTGGCCGATCGCAGGCCGGCAGTGTCGCCGTCCCGCTCACCCCTTGAGCGGCGCGTTCAGCATCCAGCGATGCCCGAACGGGTCGCGCATGACGGCAAAACGCGTCCCCCAGAACGAATTCGTCGGCTGAGTCTCCGGCTTGGCCCCCAGTCCGGTGGCGCGAGCGAACATGTCGTCCACCGCTTTCGCCGACTCCAGTTCGAGGCTGACCGAGGCCGTCACGGGCTCGCCCAGCAGCGGCGGACGCGCGTGCTGGGCGTATTCCGGGAAGGCGTCGGACAACATCACCGGGCCGCCGTTAATCTCGAGTTCGCAATGCAGCACCCGCAGCCCGTCGAGCGACGGCATGAAGGCCTTTTGCCGCGCCCCCATCGCACTTACATACTAGGCGATGGCGGCTGCGGCGGGCGCAACGGTGAGATAGGGCGCGACCTTGGGGCGTTCGGGCACGTGACTCTCCTGCGATTTCGCAACAATGACAGATGCATGGCTCCCGTGTCCAAGAGAGTCTTCCCCCCGTAGCTGCTTGCCTGTATGAAACCGCGTCCGCACTGAACCAAGTCCGCCTCGGCGGCGACGGGAACACGAGAATGGCCAAGCCCCGCACGCTTTATGACAAGATCTGGGACGACCACGTCGTCGAAGCCAGCCCCGATGGCTCGACCCTTCTCTACATCGACCGACACCTCGTCCACGAAGTGACGTCGCCGCAGGCCTTCGAGGGCCTTCGCCTGTCGGGCCGCAAGGTGCGGTCGCCCGAGCGCACGCTGCTGGTCGTCGACCACAACATTCCCACGACCGATCGCACGCAGCCGATCGAGGACGACGAATCCCGCGCCCAGATCGAATATCTGGCCGAGAACGCCAGGATCTTCGGCCTCGAATATTATGACGGCTTCGACAAGCGGCAGGGCGTCGTCCACATCATCGGCCCCGAGCAGGGCTTCACGCTGCCCGGCACGACCATCGTGTGCGGCGACAGCCACACCGCCACCCATGGCGCGTTCGGCGCGCTGGCGCACGGCATCGGCACATCCGAGGTCGAGCATGTGCTCGCAACCCAGACGCTGATCCAGAAGAAGTCGAAGAACATGCGAGTGGTGGTCGACGGCAAGCTGCCGGCCGGCGTCACCGCCAAGGACATCGTGCTCGCCATCATCGGCGAGCTGGGCACCGCCGGCGGCACCGGCAGCGTCATCGAATATACCGGCGAGGCGATCCGCGCCCTGTCGATGGAAGGCCGCATGACGGTCTGCAACATGTCGATCGAGGCGGGCGCACGCGCCGGCATCATCGCGCCGGACGAAAAGACTTTCGAATACCTCAAGGGCCGCCCGAAGGCCCCAAAGGGCGAGGCGTGGGATCAGGCCGTCGCCTTCTGGCGTACGCTGACCAGCGACGAGGGCGCGCATTTCGATCAGGAAATCCGCATCGACGCCGCCAACCTGCCCCCACTCGTCACCTGGGGCACGAGCCCCGAGGACGTCATCTCGATCAACGGGACGGTGCCGCGCGTCGAGGACGCCCGCGACGAGAAGATGCGCGCCAAGATCACCCGCGCCCTGGACTACATGGGCCTGAAGGGCGGCGAGGCGATGACCGATCTCAAGATCGACCGCGCCTTCATCGGCTCCTGCACCAATGGCCGCATCGAGGATCTGCGCGCCGCCGCCGACGTCGCGAAGGGCCGCAAGGTCGCCTCGCACGTCAACGCGCTGGTGGTGCCGGGCTCGGGCCTCGTCAAGGAACAGGCGGAAGCCGAAGGCCTCGACAAAATCTTCGTCGAGGCGGGTTTCGAATGGCGCGAGCCGGGTTGCTCCATGTGCCTCGCCATGAACCCCGACAAGCTGGCGCCGGGCGAACGTTGCGCGTCGACCTCGAACCGCAACTTCGAAGGCCGTCAGGGCTTCAAGGGCCGCACCCACCTCGTCTCGCCCGCCATGGCGGCGGCCGCGGCGATCGCCGGCAAGTTCGTGGACATTCGCACGTTCAAGTAGGGGCGGGACGCAAGGGGCGACCTTTGCGTCGCCCTCGTGCTTCGAGACGGCCTTCGGCCTCCTCAGCATGAGGGCTTGTTGCAAGCATGGACCGCAGTAGTAGTCCCTCATGCTGAGGAGGCGCAAAGCGCCGTCTCGGCGATCTCGGATCGCCAAAAGCACGAGGGACGACATCTCATTCCGATCGGGGAGCAATGGCGACCGCCAACGATGACCGAACCGGAGAAGCCCAGCGCATCCTCGACCGCGCCCATCGGGAGTCGGCGGCCGTCGCCGATACGCTGCTGTCGCGCGCTGCGGGACATCTCAAGGCGGATGACGCGGCGGGACAGGATTCCACCGAAGTCTGGGGCCGCCGCGTCGGCCGCACGCTGGGGGTGATCGCCGCCATCGCCCTGTTCATCAATCTCTTCACCCACTGGTGGTTCTGAGGCGCGTCATGGACGGACACGACTGGCTGGCCCTGAAGGCTCCCTCGCTCGCCGAAATCGAGTCGCTGGCGGATGCGGCTTTCGCGGCCCTGCCGGCCGAGTTTCGGCAATTGTGCGAGGGGGTCGTCATCAAGGTGGACGACTTCCCCGATGACGAAACCCTCGAAGCCATGGAATGCGAGACCGAGTTCGACCTGCTCGGCCTGTTCCGCGGCCGAGGCCTGCCGCATCGCGGCGCGGTGATGGAAACCGGCGAGTTTCCCAACATGATCTGGCTCTACCGGCGGCCGATCCTCGACTACTGGGCCGATCACGATGAAGCGCTCGGGGCCATTGTCACCCATGTGCTGGTGCACGAGATCGGCCATCATTTCGGCCTGTCGGACGAGGACATGGACGAAATCGAGAAGCAAGCTGGCTGAAGCGCCGCTGTTTCAAGCTTAAATTTAGCCATATTGGCCGCGAGCGATTGAATTTGTCGCGAATCAGGCCCACATTCGTTTCGTTCGCGCCGTTGCGCGGACCACAGGAGATTGATGCGCTGACAACCACGGTAGTGACCGAAGCGGGCGAGACCCGACTTCCCCCGGTCAAGTCATCGGCCGATGTCGAGACCGGTCGCCTGGTGCGAAATATCCTGAACAGCCTCGACGATGCGAAGGCGGAAGACGTCGTCTCCATCGACCTGCGCGGCAAGACCACCATCGCCGACATGATGCTGATCGCCACGGGACGCTCCAACACGCAGGTCGGGGCGATCGCCGATCGCATCGTCAGGAACTGCAAGGAGCTGGGCCTCGTTCCTCGGATCGAGGGCGTGCCGCATTGCGACTGGGTTCTGGTCGATGCGGGCGATGTGATCGTCCATGTCTTCCGCCCGGAAGTGCGCCAGTTCTACAATCTGGAAAAGATGTGGGGCGGCGACCGGCCGGCCGAGACCGGCGCGAAGCTGCGCCCGATCTGATCCTTGGGTTGAGCGTTCAGGCCCGGATCGCCCATGCGGCGCCGGGCTCGGACGCAAACGACATGGCGTCGCCCGCCTTCACGTCAATCAGCGACGACACTTCGGCGTTGACCGGCCCCGCGGGCGTATCGAGCAGCACCGTGCGCTGCGCGCCGCGGAACACCGAATCCACAACCTTGCCGGCAAGCGACAATTCGCTCGACGTAGCTGCGCCCGTGGCGACGCGCAGATTTTCCGGCCGCACCATCACAGACACCGGTTCGCCCTGCGCGATGGGGGCGCTGCTGCGGCACGCGCCCGACCAACCCTTGCCTTCAACGTCCAGCACATAGGACTGGTCGCCCGCCGGGCGGCAATCGCGCACACTGGCGTCGAGAAAGTTCGGCGATCCGAAGAAGCTCGCCACGGCGCGCGACTGCGGCCGCAGATAGATGTCCTGCGGCGATCCCACTTGCAGAATATGCCCGCCGTGCATGACCACGACGCGATCCGACAGCGCCATGGCCTCCGCCTGATCGTGCGTGACGTAGAGGCTCGTGATGCCGAGCCGCTTCTGCAGCGCGCGGAATTCGTCGCCCATCTGGGTGCGCAGCCGCGCATCGAGATTGCTTAGCGGTTCGTCGAGCAACAGCACGCGCGGCTCGAACACCAGCGCGCGCGCGATTGCGACGCGCTGCTGCTGCCCGCCCGACAGCGCGGGCGCGGGGCGATCCGCATATTGCTCCATCTCGACCAGACGCAGCGTCGCCTTCACGCGCTCGGCGATCTCGGCGTCCGGACGGCGACGAATACGCAGCGGATACGCGACATTGTCGAACACCGTCATGTGCGGCCAGATCGCGTAGGACTGGAACACCATGCCGAGGCGGCGCTTCTCGGGCGCGAGAAAGAAATTCGCGCTCGCGTCGCTCACCACTTCGTCGTGAATGCTGATGCGTCCGCCGGTGTTGCGCTCCAGCCCCGCCACCATGCGCAGCGTCGTCGTCTTGCCGCAGCCCGAGGGGCCGAGCAGCGTCACGAATTCGCCCTGCTCGACCGCGAGATCGATCGCGTCGACGGCCAGAACAGAGCCGAAACTCCGGCTGATCTTGTCGAGAACAATAGCTGCCATTGCGTGAAAAACCTTGTGACTCAGAGCGCGCTGATGCGCCGGTTCAGGAAGCGCAACTGGGCCCAGCGGAAGACCACGACCAGCGCGACCATCATCAGCCCGATGACGCTCACCTGCTCGGCCTGTCCGTTGCTCCAGAGTTTCAGCAGCACCACCGAGAGAACTTCGGACCCGACGGAATAGAGCAGGATCGACGCGCTCAGTTCGCGCATGATGCCGAAGAACGTCAAGACCCAGCCGATCGCGAACGAGGGCCACGCGAGCGCCACCAGTATGCGCCACAGCGTCTGGAAGAACGTCGCGCCATGCACGCGCGAACATTCCTCAAGGTCGTAGGACAATTGCGCGTAGGCGCCTGTCATCACCCGCACCGACACCGGCGTGCCGAGCGCCATGTAGGCGAACAGCAGCGCCCAGATCGTGCCGTAGATCGGCACATAGCCGGGCAGCATCGCGAAGGCCCACAGGAAGCCGATGCCGAGCACCATGCCGGGCATCATCCACGGCAACCACGCGATGCCGTCGATCAGCCTGCGTCCGCGCCATGTGGTGCGCATCGAGATATAAGCCACGAGACTGCCGAGGATCATGGTCGCCGTCGCGCCGATGAGGCCGAGCAGCATCGTGTTGCGGAAGCCGCGCCAGAACTCCGTGTTCGAGAATACCGAGCGGTAATGCTCCGTCGTCAGCATGTCGTAGGTGTAGAAACCGAAGAACCGGAAGAACGAACCGATCAGCAATTGCCCGATCGGCAGCACCACGGTGACGAAGAAGAACAGCACGCAGAAGCCGAACGTCACCCAGCGCCATGCCCCCAGATGCATCACGTTGGGCTGATAGCCCTTGCCGGTGACGGTGGTGAAGCTGCGCCCGCGCAGGATGCGCCATTGCATCAGCACCAGCAGGAACATGAGCCCCATCACCGAGAAGCTCAACGCCGTCGCATACTGATAGTCGGGCGTCGCGCGGTGATTGATCGAATTGTAGATCTCGGTGGTGATCACCGTGATCCCCGCCGGCGTTCCGAAGAACAGCGGCGATTCGAACGATTCGATGCCGCGAATGAAGCTGAGGATGAATGAATTCGTCAGCGCCGGCAGCATCAGCATCAGGGTGATGCTGCGGAACGTACGCCAGCGCGTGGCCCCGCACATGCGGCTCGATTCTTCGAGCGACGGGTCCATCGCGCGGAACAGATCGACGATGAACAGAAACAGGAACGGCGTCGAATATTGCACCATGTGCCAGACGACGCCGCCATACGAATAGACGTTGATCAATGGGGCGGAAGCACCGGTGATCGCCTTGTAGACCTGATTGATCAGCCCGACCTGCGGATTGCCCAGCATGCCCCACGCCATGGCGGTGAGGATCGGCGGCACGAAGAACGGCAGCGTGATCAGCACTTCAAGCTGCGCCCGGAAAGGCGTGTCGGTTCGCGCCACGATCCACGCCAGCAGCACCGCCAGCGTCAACGCCGGCACGGTCTTGGCCATGGAGATGCCGACCGTGTTGAGCAGCACGCCGAGATTGCGCGCCGTCATGATCGAAGCGTAGCCATTGAGGTTGAATTCACCCGCCATGCCGGGCGGCGTCGAGTGCAGGCTGCCGTAGAGCAGCATCGCCAGCGGATAGAGCGTCAGGAAGCTGAGGAAGATCACCAGCGCCAGCATCGCCAGATTGCGGCCGGGCGACAGGCCCGCCCACCAGCGCGCACGCGCGCCGCCGGCGTTCCCCGCCTGTGCGACAGCTTCGGGAACTGTCCCGGCTGCGAGCGTCATGCCAACTCCCTTGGGCGCGCCGTTCGGGCTTTTTCGCGCCCGGGATTTGTTCTCGATTTTCGATCCCGTTGCAAGCCTCGCGGTTGATCGCGCACCCTCCCCAAATTGCCTCGCGCCAGCGTCGCCGCTATGGAGACGCGACCCCGGAGGATCATGTGAGCCAGCGCCCGACCCTTCTGCTCTGCTGCGGTTTGCTCTGCGACGCGCGCGTCTGGGCGCCGCAGAAGGCCGCGTTCGAGACAGACTTCGACATCGTGATCGTCGATTTTATCGGCCTCGATTCGTTCGACGACATGGCCGACAAGGCGCTCACCGCCGCGTCGGGTCGTTTCGCCCTCGCCGGCCATTCCATGGGCGGCCGCGTGGCGTTCGAAATCTTTCGACGCGCGCCCGAGCGCATCGAACGGCTGGCGCTGCTGGACACCGGAGCAATTCCGGGCGACGCCGCCGAGATCGAGGGCCGCATGAAACTCGTGCGGCTCGGCTACGAGAAGGGGATGCGGGCCGTCGCGGACGTCTGGCTTCCCCCGATGGTGCGCGCCGAGCATCACGCCAACCGCTCCCTGATGAACGACATCGTCGACATGATCTGCAATTCCACGCCGGAGATTTTCGAGCGCCAGCAGCGCGCGCTGATCAACCGTCGCGACTTCGTGCCGCTGTTGCCAAAAATGACGTGTCCGGCATTGGTCGCGACGGGGCGCTACGATGCATGGAGCCCGGTGTCGGCGCACGAAGAGATGGCGGCGCGCATGCCGAACGCGAAGCTCGTCGTGTTCGAGGAGGCGGGACACATGAGCACGCTCGAAACGCCGGACGACGTGAATCGCGCCTTCGCGAACTGGCTGGCCTGACGCCGGTTTCGCGGCGCGCCGAAAACCGCTAGTCTTCCGGCCAACCAATCAATGTTCGCCGGGAGAACGCCATGCAGGTTCGCACGCTCACGTCCGCCGCGGTTCTAGGACTGTTTCTCGCCGGCGCATCGACCGCCACGCGCGCGGCCGATGACGATTTCTACAAGGGCAAGCAATTGCAGATCGTCTGCGCCACTGAGGCGGGCGGTCTTTACGACATCTACTCGCGGCTGATCGCCAAGCACATGCCGCGACACATTCCGGGCAATCCGAACGCCGTCGTGCTGAACATGCCGGGCGGCGGCAGCATCAAGGCCACAAATTACATTGTCAACGTCGCGCCGCGCGACGGCACCGCCATCGCCGGCACACACAGCGCCGTGCCGACCCTGCCGCTGACGGCGCCCGATCAGGCCAAGTTCGACGTCAACGCGCTGTCGTGGATCGGCAGCATCACCAAGGACCCGTTCGTCGCTTTCGTGTGGCATACCGCGCCATCGCAAACTCTCGAAGGTCTGAAGACAATCCCGGTCGTGATGGGCGGCGCCAGCGCCGGCACTGGCGGCGTCGACATGGTGATGCTCGCCAACGAGCTGTTCGGCATGAAGATGAAGCTCGTCATCGGCTACAAGGACTCGATCGAGGTGAAGCTCGCCATGGAGCGCGGCGAGGTGCAGGGCACGTTCTCCAATTCATGGAGCGACCTGAAGACCACCAACATGAACTGGATTCAGGAAGGCAAGGTGAAGGTCATCGCCCAGCACGGCTTCACCGAGCATCCCGAACTGAAAGGCGTGCCACTGCTCATGGATCAGGCGAAGAACGAGGCCGACCGGCAGGCGCTGATCTTCATGCTGGCGCGGCAGGAAGCCAGCAAACCCTATTTCGCCCCGCCCGGCGTGCCGGCGGCCCGCATGGCGATCCTGCGCGCCGCCTTCGATGCGACGATGAAAGATCCGGAATTCCTCAAGGACGCCACGCAGGCGCATCTGGCGGTCGACGAACCGATGAACGCCGAGCAATTGACAAAGATGGTGCGCGACGTGTCGGCGACCCCGAAGCCCGTCGTCGAGCGCGTGCAGGCCATTCTGGCGAAGGCGTCCGGGCTTCGCTGAACCCATACGCCTTGTCCTGAAAACGGCGACGCCCTCCGGACGGGGGCGTGTCCGGAGGGCGTCTCGGCGGTCGCTGAGGGAGAGAATCCCGGCGGCGCGCCGGTCTCTCGAACTTGTGGCTTAGTTGCAGACGCGGATGCGGCGATAGCCGACGACGTCGCCCCAGCGGTTGGTGACTTCGCGGCGCTCCATCCAGCACTCGCCGCCATAGACGCGGGCCGGGGCGTAATAGCCGGGGCCGGAATGCGCATGGGCCGCGCCGGCCGCAATCGCGCCTATCGCCAGGGCTCCGAAGACGCCAGCCGCAATCGCGCCGCCGTTGCGGGCGGAAGCCGGGGTCGCGGTCGACAAAACGGTCATGCCGATCGTCAGGGCGGCGAGGGAAGCGGTCAGGGTCTTCTTGAAATTCGTGTTCATGGCTCTCTCCTGTTGGTCTGCCGTGGGCTTGTCCCGTTCGGCGATGTTTGGAGATTAGTCACCATGTTGGTCCGGCGATGTGC
>CANJEY010000078.1 GCA_947472615.1 Beijerinckiaceae bacterium | reverse complement strand
GGGTAGGATCGCGCGCCAGACGGGTGTGCTCGTCCGCCGCCGCCTCGGCTTCCGCATCCGTTTCGCCGAGCAGCACCATGGCGTTGACGCCATACGTCAGGCGCTTGCCGTGCGTCGCGGACAGCTTTTCCATCAGCCCGATATCCCGCTCGATGCGGGCTAGGCTCTCGGCATATTTGCCGCGGTCTTTATCGGGATTGACGAACCATGCCTCGCATTCGCGGGCCACAAGCTCCATTCCGTCCCTGGCGTGGCTTGCTGCATAGATCGGAGGATGTGGTGCGCGCACGGGCTTGGTGAAAATGCCGGCGTGGTCGAAGTTGTAGAAGTCGCCGTGAAAGGAGAAGTCGTCGTCCGCCCACAGACCTTTCATCACCTGTATGAATTCTTCCATGCGCTTGTAACGCGGGGCGTCCCGCTCGAGCCAGACGCCGAAGGATTCAAGCTCGGGCTGCCGAGCGCCGTTGACGATGTTGACGCAAAAGCGCCCGCCGCTGATGCGGTCGATGGAGGCGGCCATTTTGGCGATGAGGCGCGGATCGGCGATCCCGGGCTGCACTGCCGACATCAATTGAATCGTCTTGGTATGCGACGCCACCGCAGCCGCATAGATCCAGGCGTCGAGATCAGGACCGAGCCAGCGCTGCGCGATCAGCGTGATGTCGAAACCATGCTTCTCGGCGCGTTGCAGAACGTCGATCGCATAAAGATAACTCGGGTCGACGCCGCCGCCGTGGCGCGTCAGCGCCTCAAACATCGGCTTGACTTCGTCATCCGGACGGATGGTCTGCGGGGCCGGGGCCCAAATTCCAAATCGCATGCGCCATCGACCCTTTTCGTTGTGAGCCAGCCTATTGCTTGTTGTCGATAATTTGCTTGGCCTGAGCGATCAACGGCGCGGGGGTCTCGAACGCATTGGCTGAAATTTTCTGAAGCTCTTCGCCAGACAGGATATCAAGGTCGAGTCCCATGCGGGTTGCTTCTTCCATCAGCGTCGGATCGCGCATCGTCGCGATGAACGACGCGCGCATGGTTGCGATGACGCCGGGATCGAGTCCGGGCGGCGCAACGACCGCCACTCCGATTTCGTCCGAGCTCGCAAAGAAGCCGATGATGCGCCGCTGATCCTCGGTTTTCACGAGTTCGGCGATGGACGGGATATCGGGAAGTTCCGGATTGCGTTTGACGCCGTACTGCAACGTGATGATGAGCTTCTTGTCGCGCAGCCATCCGTTCCGGTCGTCCTTTACGGTCGACCAGTTGCTGCTCACGGCTTCGACCTCGCCGCGTTCGAGCGCAAGCCGCGAGTCGTTGCCGCCGGGATAACCGGCGATGACTTTGAATTTCGTATCCGCGAATGCGTTCAGCAGCAGCGGAACCACCATGGAGGGCGATGTCGTTCCGGTTCCGGCGACCTGTATCTCACGGCTTCTCATGTCGCTGACGGTGCGGAACTTGGATGTGTGCCAGGTGTACTGGATGGCCGTGTTGGAGGTGATGCGGCCGACCCAGTTCACTTTCTGCATGTCGTACTGGACATCGCCCGGATAGAGCCGCTGGTAAACGCCCACTGTCGGTGTGACGACGGCGATGGCGGTTCCGTCCTTCGGGGCGGCGTTGTAGATGAAATTCATCGCCACAAGGCCGCCGGCTCCCGGCATGTTCTGCACCACGATGTTGGGTCGACCCGGGAGGCTTGCGCCATATGCTCGCGAAAGGAGGCGTGCGTATAGATCGTACCCGCCCCCCGGTGGAAATCCGACGATGAGATTGATGGTTCTGCCCTTGAAGTCCTGAGCATGCCCCAGGCCAGCAAAAAGCGGCAGACATGCAACCGCCACGGCGCGCGCGACAAACACGACCACGTCTCCCCCTATGTCTTGGCGGCCGATTTGATTTATTTCGACAACGGCCTTCGGCTTGGCCGTATTTTGGCGCAACAGGGGGAATGAGGCAAGCCGCGCCGTCGCGTCTCACCATTGATAGCGGAATGTGCCTGTAGCCCCGAAGCCGGTTGCACCGGCGCCGAACTGCCCGTCGAGTTTCGCCGACAGACTGGTGCGAGCGTTGAGGCGATATTCGGTTTCCGCCGACACGAGGGCGAGATCGCGCGGCGCGCGCGCGCCCAGCACAGTGAACGCGGAGCCGGGCAGGGTCTGAAACGTCGCGGTCACAGAGGGGCTGCTGTTCCAGTCATGCGCCCACGCGGCGCGGCCGCGCAGAACCAGCGTCGTCGCGTCGGCGAGCGCAATGCTGCGCTCGACCATCAGACCGCCCTCGACGCGAAGGCTTCGCGAGGTTTGTGATGCGAAGGCGAGCGCGAACGGGTTGCCGGGCGTCGCCGGCGTTTCCGTATAGGCGGGCGTCCAGTAGTGCGTCAGCCGGGCCGCCGCGAACGGCGTAACCGCGAGATCGCCGACAGTCAGCCGATAGCCGGTTTCGGCGCGCACCCCGAAGCTGTCGCCAGTGAAGCCACCGTTATATCTGGTGCGGGAGGTGGACGTCTGATGCCGTCCATACGCGAGGCCGCTCGACACATAGGCCGCGCCGAAATCAGCGCCGCCATAGAGCCCGACGTGCAGATTGTCCGCCGACCCCGATCCGACAGCGTTCGCCAGTCCCCAGGTCGAGGAGCTGCCGCCCAGCGAAAAACCGAGACGCGCCGAGGGAGTCACCAGATAATCCACCCCCACCGCCACACCCGCCAGGTGGCCGACATTGGCGCTGCTGCCGACGCCGCTATTACCGGAAATCTTCGAATAGCCGCCGAAGGCCGAGGCCCAGACGCCCCAGACGGGAACGACAGTATTGCGAGACGTTCCGGTCGCCGTCCGGATGCCCGCAGCCGCGCCGGTGGGTTTCGACTCGGGCGCATAGGCGGTTACAGGGGACGGCGATCCCCCGCCCACACTGGTCACCCGACCGCCGAGCGCGTCGAGAAATGCGCCTGACGCCTGAAAGCCGCTCGTCGGCGCGCCTGCGGCCACCTCGCCGGAGACCTGTGAGAGGGCCGCTGGCAATGCGCTGGGCGACAGGTTGAGGAACGTGTCGAAGGCGGAGGATGCGCCCGAACGCGATGCGCCCGCATCTATGGCGCGCGCGATCGCTCTCTGATTTGGCGAGGCGTTGGCGGGGAGCAAAGTCTGCAATGCGCCAGACACGACGCCGCCGGTTTCGATGGACGCCGTTGTCGCCGAATAGAGAATCCGCGGATTGGCGACGAGTGCGGCGTTCGCGCCTGTCAGACTGAGGCTCGCTCCGTTGGCGAGACCCGCGAAGGTTCCGGTCAGTCCGCCGGCGGCATCGATGATCGTGTGCCGCTTTGCGCTGTAGCTCAGGCCCAGCACGCTGGCGCGCAGCGTTCCGCCGATCGAGGCCGCGCCGGTAACTGTGATTTTGTCTGCAACGCCGGAACCGATTTCGACCGCATAAACGCCACCCGGAGCCAAGGTGAAATTGCCGACGACCCTGTGCGCGCCGACGGAACTGCCCGGCGCTATCGCGCCGCCCGATCCGATCGTTGTCGTCGGCAGGGTTGCGTTGCCGGCGATCGTTCCGCCGTTGGAGACAGTGAGGCTGCTCGACGATGAAATGTCGCCGTTCACGACGAGCGTACCGTTGGTGACGCTTGTCGCGCCGGTGTAGCCGTGCGTTCCGCCGAGCGACGCGACGCCGGTTCCGCTGTGGCTCACTGCGCCCGAGCCGGAGATCGTTCCGTTGAACGTGTAGGCGCCCGACAGGTTGAACGCGACCACGCCACTATTGGCGATGTTGCCGGTGATCGTCGAGATTGAGCCGCCGGCTCCGAATTGCAGCGTCGCTCCGTTGGCGACAATTGCGCTGCCGAAGCCGATGTTGGCGCCGGTCAGGATTTGCGTGCCGCCATTGATCGCCAGCCCACCGCCGGAACTGATGAACGCGCCGCCGAACGTGGTCGATCCGTTCTGGATCGTCAGCACCTGATTGCCGAGACCGACGACGCCCGTGCCGTCGTCTGATAGCGTCGCGATTGTCGCGCCGTTGGTCGTGCCGGTGATGTCAAACAAGCCGCCCGAGGCGAGATTGACGCCGCTCGACGACTGGATGCTCGCCTCCGAGCCGACGAGGCCCAGATAACCGCCGCTCACATTCGTGGGGCCGGTGTAGGTATTCGTCGCGCTGAGCGTCGCCGATCCGCCCGCCGTGATGTTGACGCCGCCGGCGCCCGAGATCACGCCCGCGAGGCCGAGCGGGACCGAATTCGACCCAATCGTCAGAGGGGAAGCGGCCGTTGTCGCGATGTTCACATCGGTGACGAAGTTCGGCGAATAGCCGGTGACGTTGCCGGCAAGATCGTACATCACCGAATTGGCGAGGAAGAACCCGACGCCGATCGTCTGGTTGAGCGAACCCGTCGTGTCCACGCTTGTGGCGTAGACGCCCGGATATGGAAAACTGGCGCTCGACGCGACCTGATAGGTCGTGGCCGCCGCGCCCGCCGCGCCGCCCGAAATCGACACGACCGTGCCGTTGCTCAGGGTATAGACGCCGCCGCTCGCCGCGCCGAGGCCGGTTGCGTTGGCGTTGGGGTTTCTGAACTTGAAATTCTGCGTGCCCGTGTCGAGCAGCGTCGGTTGCTGGTTCAACGTGATCTGACCGTTCGGGCCGATCTGGTAGGACATGTTGATCCCGAACACCGTCGAACCCGGCGTTCCAGAATTCGGGAACGCGTAATTGCCGGTGCTGGTCCACGCCATGCGGTTCGCCGGGAGGAATTGGGCGCGCAGCGCGTTGGTTAGTCCGAGGATCACGCAGGGACTGCAGGACGTGACGCTCTGTCCGACCTGCGGCCCATTGATTGATGCGCCCGGATTCGTGGCTCCGGTCGGCGTCGTCAGCGAGGAAAGTGGCTGGCCGTTCGCGGCGACCACATAGCCCGCGCCTGCGCCCGACGTCGACTGTCCGAGCACGCCGCCCAGGACGACCGAGTTCTTCGTCGAGTTATCGCAGGCGAGATTGACGTTCGACTGCACCCGGCAGATGGCGAAATTGCCCGCTCCGAATGTGCCGTAGATGCCCTGAAATCCATTGGGCACGGTTTCCAGCGGAAGCGAACTTCCGACCGGCGATCCGTTGCGGTCGTAAACAGCATTGAGAAGGAAATTCGACGCGCCGCCGCCCGGCGTCAGCGCATTCAGCGTCACGCCGCTCGCCGAACTGGTGGTCGGATAGAATTGCAGGGATGGCGTCGAGACGAGATTGCCGGTGTCTGTATTTCCATCGCCGTAGGAATAGCTCAACCCTGTCGGCAGGCCCGATATGCTGGCCGGAACCGTCCCGAAGGCGCTGGCCGAATAGCCCGCATTGAACAGAGCCGACCCGGTATCGAACAGATAGGGTCTGGGAGCTGCGCCGCCGATGCCGATATTGGCGACCAGGCGGACTCCCGCATTGCTCTGAACCAATTGCAGGGGCAGGTCGATGGATTGAGCGCCGACATGGAAGGACGACGCCAGCGTCGCGACGGTCGCGACCCCGCAAACACGTAAGGAACTCTGCATACGACCCCACCAACAGATTTTGGAATGCGCTTCGGACAGGGCCGCAAGCTCAGCCTCGAAAATTGCCCGATGCGCTGGGGGCGCACAAGATGCGCGTATTCGCATCTGTGGATAAACGCCCAGCATGGGGGGTGTGCCTCTCGCCCGAGGTCTCCGCCGTGCGCAGGGCAGCGCCGCATCGCCGGAATTGGCGAAGTCGCGACCTCGATGATATGGCTCGCCTCAAACCGGATGATCGGCCGAACATGCGGCCGCTCCGGCGGGAGCTTTCGATGCAGACCCAGTCCGCGCCGTCCGTCGCCGCACCCGCCGCGCGCCGCCTCTCGCCCGATCTGATCATCATCGCGGGATGCCTGATTGCGGTGCTGACCTTCGGGCCGCGCTCGGCGCTGGGCGTGTTCCAGATTCCGGTGCTGCAGGAATTCGGCTGGGGCAGCGACACGTTCTCGTTCGCGATGGCGATCCAGTATCTGCTGTGGGGCGTCGGTCAGCCCTTCGCCGGCGCGATGGCGGACCGCTTCGGCTCCCGCGCGGTGCTGGTCGTCGGCACGCTGCTCTATGCGGGCGGACTGGCCCTGATGTCGGTGTCGACGACGCCGCTGGCGTTCGACCTGACGGCGGGCGTGCTGATGGGCTTCGGGCTCTCGGGCTGCTCGTTCAATCTCGTCATCGGGGCGTTCAGCAAGCTGCTGCCCGAGAACCGTCGCTCCACCGCCTTCGGCCTCGGCACGGCGGCGGGCTCGTTCGGCCAGTTCCTGTTTTCGCCGCTCGCGGGCGCGCTCGTGGCTAACGCCGGCTGGCAGACGACGGGCTTCATCTTCGCCGCCCTCATGCTGATCGTGGTGCCGCTGACGGCCGCGGTCGCCAGCCCGCCGATGAGCGCCGCAACCGCGACCGGACCCGCGCCGCAATCATTCCGGCAGGCGCTGGCGGAGGCTTTCGGTCACCGCTCCTACGTGCTGCTGGTGCTGGGCTTCTTCACCTGCGGTTTCCAACTCGCATTCGTGACGATCCACTTCCAGAAATACGTGGTCGAAGCGGGCCTCGACGCCTCCGTCGGCTACTGGGCCTTTGCACTCGTCGGCATCTTCAACATGGCGGGATCGTTTGGGGCCGGCTGGCTCGGCAATCGCGTGCCGCGCCGCTGGGTGCTGTCGTTCATCTACCTGTCGCGCTCGCTGGTGACGATCGCGTTCATCAGCCTGCCGGCCACGACATGGTCGGCCTATGTGTTCGGCGCGTTGACAGGACTCCTGTGGCTGTCGACGGTACCGCCGACTTCGTCGCTGATCGGCCTGATGTTCGGCACCCGCTATTTCGCGACGCTGTATGGCTTCGCGTTCTTCTCGCATCAGGTCGGCGGATTCATCGGCCTCGTGATGAGCGGCTACATCCGCGAGGCGACCGGCTCCTACACGCTGATGTGGTGGGCCTCGATCGCGCTGGGCGTCGCGTCTGCGCTGATCAACCTGCCGATTGTCGAGAAGCCCGTGCAGAGGACCGCGCCCGCGACGGCGTGAACGAAGGCCTGGATGGGTCGAATTGCGCGATCTGACAGGCCGGTTCGTTTACTCGTTATCACTAATGGTTGATCCGGATTGCGCCTGTCAGAATCCGCTTCGAACAGTCGCGGACTTTTGATATATCTTTTGCACCTGTTTCATCGGTATTTCGACCATGGCTGACTATTCTCTTGAAGGACCGCGCTGGCTCTCGAACGCGATAACCTGGAGTTTCGCGACCGCGAATTATGTGGGGCAGGCGGCCTACGCGGCAATCACCCAGACCTTCTATGCCGTCGGACAGGTATTTCAGAACGATGTGATCTGGGCCTTCCAGCGCTGGTCGCAGGTGTCCAACCTGCAATTCACGCAGGTGGCCGACAGTTCAAACGTCGGCATTCGTCTCGGTTGGACGGTGATCGACGGTTTCGGCGGAACAGCCGGCATCGCGTCCTACGGATATGACGGCAGCAATTATTTTCTGCCGGACAACGTCATCGAATTCGACTCCGGCGACACGTGGGTTCTGGGATCGGACGGCGACTATCACGCCGGCAGCGCCTTCGGCACCTCGTTCCGCGCCATCGCGCTGCACGAGATCGGCCATGCGCTCGGCCTCGGCCACTACAACGGCGATACGGCGATCATGAATTCGTCGATCTCGGCCAGCCTCAACGATCTTACGCAGCACGACATCAACGGCATTCAGGCGCTTTACGGGGCCTCCTCTTCCTTCGTCGCCGGCCATCCGCACAGCGATTTCAACGGCGACGGCTATTCCGACATCCTCTGGCAGAACCGCAACGGCGCGCCCTACGTCTGGTCACTGAGCGGCAGCACGTTCCTGGGCGGTTACACGCCCGCCAATTTCAATCCGGGCAGCGGCTGGCAGATCAAGGAATCCGGCGACTTCAACGGTGACGGCAAATCCGACATTCTGTGGCAGAGCGCAGACGGGACGCCCTGCATCTGGATGATGAACGGCCAGACGATTCTCGCCAGCGTCATCCCGGCCAACTACAATCCCGGCACGGGCTGGCAGATCAAGGACGCCGGCGACTTTAACGGCGACGGCAAGTCCGATATCCTGTGGCAGAACGCCAACGGCACGCCCTGCATCTGGCAGCTCGACGGCGGCACGCTGCTCGCGAGCTATGTGCCGGCGAACTTTAACCCCGGCACCAACTGGCAGATCAAGGCCGCCGCCGACATGAACGGCGACGGCAAGTCGGACATTCTCTGGCAGAATACCGACGGCACGCCCTATGTCTGGCTGATGAACGGCAGCACGTTCCTCGGCGGTTATCAGCCAGCGAACTACAACCCCGGCACGGGCTGGCGCATCAAGGACGCCGGCGACTTCAACGGCGACGGCAGCGCCGACATTCTGTGGCAGAACGCCGATGGCACGCCCTACGTCTGGCTGATGAACGGCACTAATTTTCTGGGCGGCTACGAACCGGCGAATTTCAATCCCGGGTCGAGCTGGCAGATCATGAAGGCGAGCGACTTCAACGGCGACGGAAAGTCGGACATTCTCTGGCAGAATACCGACGGCACGCCCTACGTGTGGCTGATGAACGGCACGACGTTCCTCGGCGGCTTCGAGCCGGCGAACTTCAACCCCGGAACCGACTGGCGCATCGCCGCCTGACGCGACTCAGCCGCGCATCTCGAACGGGATTTGCGCGGGCCCCGGCCCGGACAGGATGGTCTTGCCCACCGGATCGTAGCGGTTCTGGATCACTTCCCCGAGTTTGGCGCTGCGCACGATGATGGCGACCGAGCGCGTCGGCCCGCCCTGTTCGGCGTGAATGTCCCACGGCTTCACCAGATCGACCGCGCCGGGCGTTCCGTGACTCACTGAGGTCATCCGCACGTCCGCGTAACCCTCGCGCGTTCCGTCGTCGAGCCGCTCGTAACGCTCCAGCGATTCCGTGCCGGCGAGAACGCCGTACAGCACCCACGCATGGGCGTGATCGTGCACATTGCCCTTGCGGCCCGGAACCCGCACCACGGCGTTGATGACGAAATGATAGTCTGGGTCGACATAGAGCAGCAGGTTCTTGCGGCCCTCCGTCGAAGGCCAGTCCACTGATGCGGCCTGCACGCGCGGATCGCTGACGAAATCCACGACCGCCAGCCGCGCGCGCTCCATGCAGCGGCCGGTATCGGGCTCCGCCGCCCAGATGGCGCGTAGCTCGTCGATGAACGATTGCAGCAGTGGTGAACGTCCGGTCATGCGCGGCCTCCCGAGCCATGAATAGCGGGCCTCGACGCAGCGCGCCAGCCGGGGTGCGCCCGCCCGCGTGGAGGACGCGTGCTACACTCCCGTGAATTAAAACCGGGTCGGGCCAAGAAATATTCCATATCGATCGACGTCCCGGACTTCGCGGCGGGGCTCGCATTTTATCGCGATGCGCTGGGCCTCGTCGAAGTGGCCCGGCCGGTGGCGGCCTATGTGATCCTCAAATGCGGAGACGCCACGATCGGTCTGATTGAGAAACAGCCCGGCACGAAGCCCGCAAAAGGTTCGGACGACGTGCGCCGGTACGAGCGCCACTGGACGCCCGTTCACATCGACTTCCACCTCGACGATTTCGACGGCACGCTCGCCCGCGTCCTGAAGGCCGGTGCGATCTGCGAACAGACCTTCGCCGGTGGAAGCTTTCCGCCCACGGCGTTCTGCAGCGATCCGTTCGGCCCGGCTTCTGCCTCATCAGCAAGAGGGCAGGTGGGTGATTCATCTCGAACGACGTCGGCTCAGTTGTGACCCTGCCGTAGGTAATACCGGATCTGCTCAAGCGGGAAATCGAGATTGACACCCTCGATTTGGCCTGTGGATGCGGCGAATCCGGCTGGCGTGTCTGCGCCGTTCAGCATTCCGCCCCAGATTGGGAAGGACCGCTTGTAAGTCTTCAACATCTTCCACTTCTCATCCGAAAGCGAGGTCAGCGCCTGCTTCAGTTCATGTTCCGCCGACACGGCATCGAGGAGCTTCATGGGTGCGAGCTTCGCCAGTTCGGCGTTCCCCACGAGCTTTGCCCGCAGGCCGATCTGCTCTTCAATGTCAGCGCGCACCGCCAGAATTTTCACGATGGCGCACTTGCGGCCCGAATTGTAATCCGGTGCAATCTCGTTGAGATGGACCTTCCATCCCGCGGCGTTCAGCTCGCCGACCAGTTTCGGGAAGTCGAAGAAAATCTGCCTCAGTCCATTGTTGGATGTGACGAAGTCGCTTGCCTCCGAATTCACGACGTCAATCACGTGGAAGGCCGAGTAGTTCGCCATCCAGTTCGTGAAGGCCTCCGTGTCGGCCATCGCGTAGCTCGCCACGAACCGCGACAAATGGATCGGATGGCGTTTGCTCGGCGTCCACTTCTGATAGTCGTCGAATGCTGTGACGTCGTACTCGCGGTGGAATTTGAGCGATCCGCGCAGGAAATAGTGGGAATGATCGATAGCGGCCGATTTCAGCTTCTTGATGTCCGCCTTACCCCACGAACATGTCTGGAAAGTCCGTACGAAATTACAGAATCGGCATCCACGCCCTCTTCAGCATCCACTTCCCAACGATCCGCTTCCTTCCCGATATCTACAATATAATCCACGACAACATGTCGCCGCAAAAGTGGCCCGCTATTGATGGCGTCGGCGAACGGATGGTGTCCGCGCTGCGCCAATCAACGACCTCGCTGCTGTGAATCTGTGCTAGTCCGTAGCCGCTCAAGAAATTTATCCGACAGCTCACGGCTGCCGCTCAACACGCGACCGACGTAATTGGGTTGAAATCTAAGCCTGCGGGCCAATTCGGTCACCCCGAGATCCTTGTGCAACTTTCGAAGCGCTTCCATTGCGAGGATGCGTGATTGCCTCTGTTCAAGATTATCATGGCGGAACTGCTCGGCTGCTCTCAAGATCGATTTCCAGCTCGAAGCTTGAATCGGTTTACCTTCCAGCGCCTTCTTAAGCGTGTGGTGCGAGACGCCAGCGAGTCCGCATAAGTCACGGTCGCTAATTGTGTTCTTGCTTTGCACCGTAGCTACGAACTCGCGTAACTTGCTGTTCGTATGGCGGTCGATTTCATGCTCTATCGATCCGATGTTTTCGCCGATGAACTCTGCTTCTTCGATGTGGTCGGACTCCTTTCCAATAAGCTGCACCCCCACAACGTTGGTGTGCCGACGTTTCAGAATCCCGCGTTGATCGAAATCTCCTCCCTGAAACTTCATTTCTGGATGCAGATGGTATCGCACCAGATTGCGCGCGTAGCTTTCGAGCCACGACGCCGGGATGCGCTGATCTAGCTCGCGATCAAACGCATGGTGCTTGGCTTCCAACGTGTTCCTGAAAAATGGCGATGCTGGTCGAGGGTCGCGTCGAAACCATAGCATATCGTTCAACGCATCTTGGTCTTCCGCCGCCAACTGCATCTTCGATTTCGCAAACAATGACAGAAGAAAACCGAACGGCTTGATGGGCGCATCCGCGTGTCTGGAGTTGTAGCCGTCGAACCATTTTAACAGGTCTGGCGTAGTTGCCGCATACCGGCTGCCTGCCGGCTGGTCGAAGTTTCGCAAGCTGCCGTAGTCGACCTGATCGGGCGCGTCCCCCTCGGCCGCGCGGATGATATTTTTCCAAAGATCTTCCTGCCACAAGGGCACCCCAATTTGCTCCATCCGTTTCTGGCGCTCTTCCGCAGGTTCATCATACGGCGGCAAGAGGTGTCCCAAGCCGTGACCAGACGCTTTGCGGACAACGTGTTCACTGCCCCGACGGTTGAACAGGACGTATCGCTTGGCGGAGATCGCCAGGCAGTTTGGCGGATCGAGCAGATCCAGTTGTCCGTCGTGACCAGGCGGGAAGTTGACCTTTTCCAGCTGGAGAATCGGTTTGCTCTCCCCATACGGGTTGAGATCCTTGAACCAATTCACGACTGCAAGCGCCCGTTGCTGGAATTCGTCCTTCGGCAGGCCGCCGATATTTGAGATCGCCATGCTGTCGGTGTCGCAGAAGGCCCATTCGAGCCCCTGGGTGAGGATCTGTCGCTCAGCAAGAGCAAGCATCAACCGAGCGGCTCCCCACCAGCGCACCTGCCGGGAACAACCCGTCTGACGGCTCCTAGGCGACAGCCAGCACCGCCGTTGGCTCGGAGCTTGTGGTTCAGCTTGTCGGAGTGACTGCTCCAGCGGTTCCCTCTGGCGTTCGGCGGGCTGGTCTCAATCCATGCATCTGGCGTCAGTCAGGCCGGCGCTGATTCGGCTCCAGGCCGGTCATTTTGATTCGGCTTGGGTATTCAAGGCTGACCAACGGACTGCCTATTCGTTGTGCTGCGGCCGGCGTCGGATTGGGCCGGGGCGGAATCGCAAAACGGCTAAGCCTAAGGTGCATGATTGATTGCCTGCTGCGCTATCGCCGGCAGAAATGCCGCAGCATCAGAATCTTAGATCAAACTCATGTCCAGTTCGGATGGTGACAAAAGTGCGGCTCATTCGGGTTTCAGCATATACCCAAACGAGAACAAAAAAAGAACTTGCGAGGCGGAACAAAAAGGGTACATTTTCGCCATCAGACAGTAATTGTGCTTTCCAATCAGCCCGTGCCAGAAGGAATGGACCTGTGACCCAAGCGAATCTCCGCCTCGTGGAAGGAACGTCCGTGGACAAGACCAAGGCGCTCGACGCCGCCCTGTCTCAGATCGAACGAGCCTTCGGCAAGGGCTCGATCATGCGTCTGGGCAAGAACCAGAAGGCAGTCGAGATCGAGACCGTGTCGACGGGCTCGATCGGCCTCGACATCGCGCTCGGCGTCGGCGGATTGCCGCGCGGACGCATTGTTGAGATTTACGGGCCTGAATCGTCGGGCAAGACGACGCTCACGCTGCATGTGGTGGCCGAGGCCCAGAAGCGCGGCGGCGTCTGCGCCTTCGTCGACGCCGAACATGCGCTCGATCCGGTCTACGCCCGCAAGCTCGGCGTCAATCTGGAAGACCTGCTGATTTCGCAGCCCGACACCGGCGAGCAGGCGCTCGAGATCACCGATACGCTGGTTCGCTCCGGCGCGATCGACGTTCTGGTGGTGGATTCCGTCGCCGCCTTGACGCCGCGGGCCGAAATCGAGGGCGAAATGGGCGAGGTTCAGCCGGGCCTGCAGGCGCGCCTGATGAGCCAGGCCCTGCGCAAGCTGACTGCCTCGATTTCCCGATCGAACACGATGGTCATCTTCATCAACCAGATCCGCATGAAGATCGGCGTCATGTACGGCAGCCCGGAAACCACCACGGGCGGC
>CANJEY010000077.1 GCA_947472615.1 Beijerinckiaceae bacterium | reverse complement strand
GGTCATGCCGATCGTCAGGGCGGCGAGGGAAGCGGTCAGGGTCTTCTTGAAATTCGTGTTCATGGCTCTCTCCTGTTGGTCTGCCGTGGGCTTGTCCCGTTCGGCGATGTTTGGAGATTAGTCACCATAGCGAGAAAGCGATGTGCGCGGACGCACTGGGCGAATTCTCGTTCCGCACGGACAAGCCGGATTCCTTCGCGTCCGCACAACGCCTATATTGATCGCAGCCTGATTCTCCCGGGATGCCTCCATGTCCACACGTTCCGATTTTGCACGCCGCGTCACGGCTCTCGTGTTCGGCGCAGCATTCGCCCTGCCGTGGAGCACGTCCGTCGAGGCCCGACCCTTGCGCATCGCGGTCCCGGTCTATCAGGGAAGCTGCGAGGCGGCCCCGCCGGTCGGCGTCGTGCGCCTGTGGCGCGGGCATTTCTCGGGTGGCCGCTACGCCAACCATTTCGATGGCTTCCAGCACATCCGCAACCGGATTGACTGGGCCGATGCGACGACCTGCTTCTCCAGCAGGCAAAGCTGCGATTCATGGGTCGGCTCCATGCGTCGCGCCTACGGGCGGATCGAGGGCTACTGGACCTGCCTGCCGATCCGGTAAGGCCTCTTGCGCGGGCGGACATGTTCGAAGCCATCAAGTCGCTGATCGCCGAACTCACCTCGCCCGAGGGATCGCCGCGCGCGTTCGACGAAACCGACCACCGGCTCGCGGCCGTTGCGCTGCTGGTGCACGTCGCGGACATCGACGGCGACACGAATCCCGCTGAGGCGCAGCGCATTCGCGAACTCGTGGCGGAGAAATACGACCTCGACCCGTCCGCCGCGACGCGACTGATCGCCGCCGCCGAAAAGAGCGACCACGAAGCTGTGGATCTCTATCGCTTCACTTCGGTGCTGAAGCGCGCGCTCGACCTGCCCGGCCGGCTAGCCATCGTCGAGATGATGTGGCGCATCGCCTATGCGGACGGCGGCGTCGACGAACTCGAGGACAATATCGTCTGGCGCGTCGCCGAATTGCTCGGCGTCGAATCGAACGAACGCATCGCGCTGCGCCAACGCATCGCCGCGCAGGCTGGCTCTCCCCCGGACCGGCCATGAGCGACGCAATCCGCGACGTGGTCGTCATCACCGGCGCGTCCGGCGGCATCGGGGCCGATCTCGCCCGTATCTTCGCCCGCGAGGGACATGCGGTGGCGCTCGTCGCCCGCAATGGCGAGCGATTGCGCCAACTGGTGCGGGAAATCGCCGCACCGGGCGCGCCCGAGCCGCTTGTCATCGAATTGGATCTCGAACCGTCAGGTTCGGCCGACGCGCTGGCGGCAGCGCTGCGCGCCGCAAATGTGCGCTGCTCCATCCTGGTCAACAACGCCGGCTATGGGCTCGCCGGCAAGGTCGCGAGCCTGCCGCGCGCCGGTCAGACCGGCATCGTCGATCTGAATGTGCGTTCCTTGACAGACGTGACGCTGGCCCTGCTGCCCGACATCGTCGCCGCCCGCGGCAAGATCCTGAACGTCGCGTCCGTAGCTGCGTTCTTCGCCGGCCCCGGCATGGCGATTTATTACGCCACCAAGGCTTACGTGCTGTCGTTCAGCGAAGCGCTGTCGCACGAATTGCGCGGCCATGGCGTCACGGTGTCGGCGCTGTGCCCCGGCCCGACCACGACCGGCTTCCAGAGCCGCGCCGGGCTCGACGCGCCGTTGTTCACTCTGATGAAGCCGATGGACTGCCGGCCCGTCGCCGAAGCCGGATACGCGGGACTCATGGCCGGCAAACGCGTGATCGTGCCGGGGCTGTTCAACAAACTTTCAGCTCTGATCTCGCACATTGTCCCGCGCAGCCTCAGCATGCATGCCGTGGCGTGGTTGCAGGATGTCAGACGGCACGATTGATGCTTCGATGGATTCCGCCCTTCTTGCAGTCCCCGGATCGGACATGCCCCGCGACAGCGCTCTGACGCCGCCTCCCCGCAAGCTCCTCGTCGTCCTGCATCAGGAGCATTCGACTCCCGGCCGCATCGGCTACTGGCTGCGTGAACAGGGCTATGAACTCGACATCCGCCGTCCGCGTTTCGGCGACGATCTGCCGCGCACGATGGACGAGCACGCAGCGGCGGTGATTTTCGGCGGCCCGATGAGCGCCAACGACAACGACGATTTCGTGAAGCGCGAGATCGACTGGATCGGTGTGCCGCTCAAGGCCGGCAAGCCCTTTCTGGGCATCTGCCTCGGCGCGCAGATGCTGGCCCGGCATCTGGGCGCGCGCGTCTACGGCCATCCCGAAGGCCGCGCCGAGATCGGCTATTACGGAGTGCGGGCGACCGAAGCAGGTCACTCGGCCTGCGAGGAAGCCTTTCCGGACAGCGTCTACCAATGGCATCGCGAAGGCTTCGATCTGCCCGTTGGCGCGACGCTGCTGGCCGAGGGCGACGATTTCGCCGTGCAGGCCATGCGATTTGGCCGCAACGCCTTCGGGTTGCAGTTTCACCCGGAAGTTACCTACGCGATGATCTGCCGATGGATCGTCAAGGCGGGCGATCGCATCGAAGCGCCGGGCGCGCAGCCCGGCCATCAGCACCGGCAGGACTGGCATCAGCACGATCCGGCGCTGGCGCGCTGGTCGCGCGCCTTCCTGCGCAACTGGCCGCAGCCGGTCAGTCCGTAAGCACCAGCGCCCAGAACACCTTGTATTTCGAGCCCGGCGCATAGGCGGTCGCGATGCCCATGCGCTTCGCCTTCGGGTTCAGCATGTTGGAATTGTGCGGCGGCGACTGACGCCAGCCCGAAAATGCCTCGGCGAGCGTGTGATAGCCGGCCGAGACATTCTCGACCGCAACGTCGCGCTTGATCTGCGCCGCCGCCAGCCGCGCCTTCAGGCCGCCCTTGAGATTGCCGTCGGGAGACGCCGCAGCCGCCATCGCCCTGGCCTGATCTTCAGCCGCGCGTTGCAGGCCGGGGTCGATGGTCAGCGTCGGCAGGCCCTTGCCGGCGCGGTAGATCGAGATCATGTCCCGCGCCGCCGCCGGATCGATGCGGGCGCTACTCGAATCGAGGCCCTGATAGAAGGCGGGCGTGGCCCGCGGAGCAGGCGCGGGCGCATCGGCGCAGCCCGACAGACCGAGCGAAACCAGAAAGGACAGACAGGCGAAACCGGACATCAGTCTGTGTTGAGGCCCGGTGGTTAACGCTTTGTGAATCTTGCTCATCTCACTTTTTCGTCACGGCTGTGATGACGGTCTCGTCGCGGATCGACATGCCATGTTCGGTCAGATCGCGGAACAACGCGAAGTGAAGATCGCTCTTCACCCGGCCCGACGTCTCGACATCGCCGACGAAACACACGAGTTCGAATTTCAGCGCCGCCTCGGTGATCGCCGTGAACAGCACGGAAGGCGCGGGAAACTTCAGCACGCCGTCGTTGTGCTTGGCGCAGGCGATCAGCACCTCGCGGACCTTCTCGGGATCGACATGGGGTGCGAGCGATAGCGCTACGCGGATGCGGCCGACGCGATCGGTGCGGACCCAGTTCTTCACTACGCCCGACACGAGATTGGAATTCGGTACTATCATGGTGGCGCGATCGAAGGTCTCGATCTCGGTGGAGCGCACGTTGATGCGCCGCACATAGCCCTGTTCGTCGCCGAGCACGACCCAGTCGCCGACGCGGATCGCTCGCTCCCACAGCCGGATAAGGCCCGAAACGAAATTGTTGACGATCGACTGCAGACCAAAACCGATGCCGACGGACAGCGCGCCGGCCACGATGGCGATGCGCTCGAAACTCAAGCCCAGATGGCCCAGCGCGAACGCCGCCGCCGCTACGAAGCCCAGATAGCCAACGCTGGTGCGAATCGAACTGCGCAGCCCGATGTCGAGCTGCGTGCGCGGCAGGAACTTCACTTCGAGCCAGCGCTGCACCACGCGCGTGACGCCGATCACCACGCCGAAAAACACAATCGCAATGGTGATGTTCGACAGCGAGATGGTGACGTCGCCGACCTGGAAGCCGAAGAATGCGGCGCGCATCGCGCCGAACATGTCGCCGGATTCGATACCCCAAGGGGCGAGGCAGAGCATCGCCGCGACGACCACGATCACCACTGTGGCCGCGCCGGTGCACAGCACCGCGAGCTGTTCGAGCGCCTCGCGACGCAGCCCGAGACTCGTCACCAGCGCCCGGCCGACGGGGGCCTGCGGCCGGAACGCCGCTTCGACGCCGTCCTCGGCAATGATCTGCATGATGTAAAACATCACGCCCACAAAGCTGACCCAGACGATCTGGTCGACGAGGAAACTGGCGAACGCCACATAGCCCACGACGGTCGCGCCGACGATCGCCACGATCGCCGCCCACGCGGCCATGCGGATCACCCCGTACCAGTCGCGTTGCGGCGTCAGGCGCGGACCCAGACAATCATCTGATTCATGGTCGGCGTTCTGGATCAGGCCGTAGAGGCCCGAGATCATCACGCCCGCCACCGCCAGCGACGAGACCCCGCGCACGACGACCGAGATCGGCACCGATGCGGAGATCAGATCGTCGAACGCCTCGATCACGCGCGTCGCCGCCACCACGCAGGCGACCATCATGGCGACCCACGAGATGCGAGCAGCGACGCGGTCGCCGATGTCGAGCAGTCGCATATCGGGACGCGACGGCGCGATCAGCCCGCGCACGATGCCGAGCGTCATGGCGATCAGTCCGACGCTCGCCGCGACGGCGTTGACGAAACTGTCGATCCGGTTGCTTGACAGATCGAAGAACGAAATCGCCTCGACCAGCGCGCGCGCCACCGCGACCGGCACCACGGCGGTCACAATCGTGATCCACAACGCGCTGATCGCCTTGCGCAGGCGGCTCACGTCTTCGACGCGATGATCCTGCGCGATCACCCGCGAGGCGGCGCGCGAGGCGAATACATACAGAAGGGCGATCCCCGCCACGGTCGCCAGAAACGCCGCCAGCGTCCCGCCGCTCAGCCGCGACCTGATGATCGACCCCCAGTCGTTCGCCAGATTGGAGGCTGCGCGGATTTCCCGCGGCGTCTCGCGCGCGGCGTTGAGCCAGAGCGACGGACTGAGAATGCTGAATGAACGCGCGAACAGCGCGTGCGTGAACAGATCGCGGCGGCGGCCCGTGATGCGGTTGCCGACATCGTCGACGTCGACCGCCAACAGGCGCGCGCGCTTGATCGAACCATCGAGTTCGTTGAGCGCCTTTTGCTGGTCGTCGCGCTCCTGGGCAATCTCGGCAGATTCGGGCGGCGCATTGGCGGCGGGCTTCGGCCCGAGTTGGTCGAGGCGCGTCTTCGCCGCGTTGAAGCGCGGCGTGAGTTCCTCGACGACGGAAGCGGCGGCGGCCGACAGCGGATCGAGCCGCGACCGCAGATCGCGCAGCTCGTTGTCGCTCAGGGTCGGACGCTTCAGGGTCTGTTCGAGCTGGTCGACTTCGGCGCGCACGGCGTCGAGCCGCTGCGTCGGCGTCTGCGGCGTCTGCGCCAGCGAGATCGCGAGGCCTGCGCCCATCAGCGCCGTGATGGCGACGATCAGGGCCAGAAGTCTGTTGCGCACGAAGGCTCCAGAGATTCGAATCGGCTGCGTCATTCTAGTCCGGGAGCCTTCTCGCCGCCCGCATGGGGGAAACAGCCGGCGGGTAGGGGTGTTCCCCGCCGCGGAAGTCCGAAAAGCGCCAGCCGCCAGCGTCGTCCGCCGTCTGTCCGGCGTCGATAGGCGTCTTGCCGAAGCCGCCCGGAATATCGAGCACATAGGTCGGCTGGCAGAGGCCCGAAAGGGTTCCGCGCAGAGCTCGCACCAGCGCCTGCCCCTCCTCGATCGTCGGCCGCAGATGCGCGGTGCCGGGGGCCAAGTCGGGATAATGCAGGTAGTAGGGCTTGATGCGCGTCTCGACGAAGGCCCGCATTAAATCGCCCAAGGCTGCAACGTCATCGTTGACGCCTTTCAGCAGCACGGTCTGGCTCACCATCGGGATGCCGGCGTCGACGATGCGGGCGCAGGCGGCGCGCGCGGCGGGCGTCAGTTCTCGCGCATGGTTGGCGTGCAGGGCGACATAAACGGTCTTGCGCGAGGCTTTCAGCGCCGCAATCAGGCCATCCGTGATGCGCGACGGATCGACCGCCGGAACGCGCGTATGGATGCGGACGATTTTGACGTGCTCGATGGCCGCCAGCCGCCCCATCACGTCGCTCAGCCGTCGCTCCGACATGGCGAACGGATCGCCGCCGGTCAGGATGGCCTCCCAGATCGCCGGCCTCGCCGCGATATAGGCAAGCGCGCGATCCAGCGCTTCAGGCGACAGGAATTGCGCCCCGCCCGGCCCGACGGTCTCGCGCCGGAAGCAAAACCGGCAATAGACCGGGCAGACATGCAGCAGTTTCAGCAGCACCCGGTCCGGGTAGCGATGCACAATCCCCTCGACCGGACTGTGCGCCTCGTCGCCAATGGGATCGGTCAGCTCGCCCGGCTGGCGGTCGAGCTCGCGCGGATCGGGCAGGAATTGCAGCCCGATCGGATCGGCCGCATCGGCAGGGTCGATCAACCCCGCCATCTCGGGCGTCACGGCGACCGCATAGCGCGCCACGACCGCCTCCAGCGCGGGCAGACCCTCGCGCGGCGCAAGGCCGGCCTCGACCAGATCGGCGGCGCTGCGCAGGGTGCGGGCGCTCAAGCGCCGATCTCCACCACGGGCGTCCAGATCACGTCCTCGATGCGCGGCGCGCCGGTCGCCAGCATCGCGAGCCGGTCGACCCCGAGCGCGATGCCGCTCGCCTCAGGCATGATCGCCAGCGCGGCGAGGAAATCCTCGTCGACCGGAAACCGTTCGCCATAGATGCGCTCGCGCTCGTTCATTTCCTGCTCGAAACGCCGCCGTTGTTCGTGCGGATCGGTGAGTTCGCCGAAGCCGTTGGCGAGTTCAACGCCGCAGGCGTAGAGCTCGAACCGCTCCGACACGCGCGGATCGACGCTGGAGCGTTTCGCCAGCGCCGCCTCGCAGGCGGGGTAGTCGTGCAGGATCGTGGCGCGACCAAGGCCCAGATGCGGCTCGACCTTTTCGCTCAGAACCTTGCTGAAGACGTCCGACCATGTGTCGTCGGCCGTGATCCTGATCCCGGCGGCGGCCGCCAGCGCCGCCAGCGCGTCCCGGTCGGGAGTGGAGCCGTCCAGCGTCGCCAGCAGATCGATCCCCGCATGGCGGTCGAACGCCTCAGCGACTGTCAGCCGTTCGGGTTCGGCGCGCGGATCGGCCGTCCGCCCGCGATAGCGGAACTCGCGGCTTCCGGCCGCATCGGCCGCCAGCCACAGCAGATCGGCGCAGTCGCGCATCAGCTGGTCCAGCGGTTCGCCGGCCCGATACCATTCCAGCATGGCGAACTCGGGATGGTGCAGCGGTCCGCGCTCGCCATTGCGGAAAACATGCGACAGCGAGAACAGTCGTTTCTCCCCGGCCGCCAGCAGTTTCTTGCAGGCGAATTCGGGCGATGAGTGCAGATACAGCAAACGTTCGCCGGTGGGATCGCGCATCGTCGCCGCGAACGCCCCGATATGGGCCTCGTTGCCGGGCGAGGCCTGCAGGGCGGCTGTGTCCACCTCGACAAAATCCTGCGCCGCGAACCAGCTCCGCCACACCGCCAGAATTCGCCCCCGCGCCATCAGCCGGGGGCGCCGGTCGGCATGGACATGGGGCGACCACCACGGGGAAACGCCGGGATCTGGGACGAACGTCATGGGTCTTTCTGTCGATACGGCTGGCGCTTCGCGTATGAATGAGTATTGTGCGCCCGATTTCGCCTTGCCGGGCCGCCGGCCGACGATCAATAGGCCCCCTGACGGCCCCCATCAATCCGAGGCCGCCCCACGGCCCCAAATTCGAGGACAAAACGTGAGAGTCATCGCCAGCTCCATCCGCAAGGGCAACATTCTCGAACGCGAGGACGGCCAGCTTTACGTCGTGCTGTCGGCCGAGAGCTTCCATCCCGGCAAGGGCACGCCCACGACCCAGATCGACATGCGCCGGCTGTCGGACGGCGTGAAGACCACCGACCGTTACAAGACGACCGAGCAGGTCGAGCGCGCCTTCGTGGAAGATCGCGACTTCAGCTTTCTGTATCAGGACGCCGACGGCTATCACTTCATGAATTCGGAAACCTACGATCAGGTTCAGGTGTCCGAGGACATTCTGGGCAATCAGGCCGTGTATCTGCAGGAAGGCATGAAGGTCATGCTGAGCATGTTCAACGGCATCGCGGTGGCGATCCAGTTGCCGCAGCGCGTGACGCTGGAAGTCGTCGAGACCGAGCCGGCCATGAAGGGCCAGACCGCCTCCTCGTCGTTCAAGCCCGCCAAGATGTCGAACGGCGCGCGCGTCATGGTGCCGCCGCACATCGCGGTCGGCACCCGCATCGTGGTGCAGACCGAAGACGGCAGCTACGTCGAGCGCGCCAAGGACTGAGCCGGCGCGCATTCGATCTATCCCGGCGGCGCTGTAGCGCCGCCTTTTCCTTGAAGACAGGGCATCGAGATGGCCACCTACAACCTGCTTTTCCTTCCCGGCGACGGCATCGGCCAGGAAGTCATGCGCGAAGTCGAAAAGATCGCCGACTGGACCCAGAAGGCCGGCATCGCCAGCTTCGAGATCGAGCGCGGCCTCGTGGGCGGCGCGGCCTATGACGCGCACGGCAAGGCGATCAGCGATTCCGACATGGCGCTCGCTTCGGCGTCCGACGCGGTGATCTTCGGTGCCGTCGGCGGGCCGAAGTGGGACAACGTGCCCTACGACGTGCGCCCGGAAGCGGGCCTGCTGCGTCTGCGCAAGGATCTCGGCCTGTTCGCCAACCTGCGCCCGGCGATCTGCTATCCGGCGCTGGCCGACGCCTCTTCGCTGAAGCGCGAGATCGTCGAGGGCCTCGACATCATGATCGTGCGCGAGCTGACAGGCGGCGTCTATTTCGGCGAGCCGAAGCAGATCATCGACCTCGGCAACGGCCAGAAGCGCGGCATCGACACGCAGGTCTACGACACTTACGAAATCGAGCGCATCGGCCGCGTCGCGTTCGAACTCGCCCGCAAGCGCAACAACAAGGTCACGTCGTCCGAAAAGCGCAACGTGATGAAGTCCGGCGTGTTGTGGAACGAGGTCATCACCGCCCTGCACAAGCGGGAATTCGCCGACGTGACGCTCGAACACCAGCTCGCTGACGCGCTCGGCATGCAGCTCGTGCGCTGGCCCAAGCAGTTCGACGTGATCGTCACCGACAACCTGTTCGGCGACATGCTGTCGGACGTGGCGTCGATGCTGACAGGTTCGCTCGGCATGCTGCCGTCCGCCTCGCTCGGCGAAACCGACCCCAAGACCGGCAAGCGCAAGTCGATGTACGAGCCCGTGCACGGCTCGGCGCCCGACATCGCCGGCAAGGGTCTGGCCAATCCGATCGCCATGATCGCCAGCTTCGCGATGGCGCTGCGCTATTCGTTCGGCCTCGGCGACGCCGCCGACAGGATCGAGAAGGCGATCGCGGACGTGCTCGACGCCGGCCTGCGCACCGCCGACATCAGGGGCGACGCAAAGGAAACCATCTCGACCAGCCAGATGGGCGACGCGATTCTGGCGCAGTTGCAGAAGGCGGGCTGAGCCGCCCTACGAAGTTCGCCGGGCCTCGATGCGCCCGGTGATATCTTCGATCAATGTCTCGGCCCCTTGGGCATAGGGGTCGATCTTCACGATTGCACCGTCGTCGAACGTGACGATCACGCGTCCGAGCGGCTGCACGCGCATGGCGGCCGCCTGCGACAGCAGCAGCGTCTGCGGGCCGTTCCGGGTTGCGAAGGACAGGGTTTCGCCGCGCCAGCGGATCGCGCTGCGCACGATGGCGCGGATTTCGAAGCCGACCACGATGGTCATCGACCCGAAGGCGACGATCAGCCAGAACAGGATATTCATCTGCCGCTCGGCGTCGGGGCGCGTCGACCCGACGAACAGCCAGATATAGGCGAATAGCAGCGTCAGCCCCGTTCCGAGGCCCACGCCTGTCCAGTGCATCGCGGATGGTTTGAGATGTCGCCAGCCGCGCTTGTCAACGCGCGGCAGAGTTCCGAGCAGACCCAGCGTGGCGACCACGCCGGCTGCAATGACGACGACCAGAAGTCTGGAAAAGTTCTCCGGCACGGGCCGGAGCAATCATCAGAACGTGAACAGCGGCGACGGCCGGCCCGGCACGTCGAAACGGCCCGGCAGCACGCCAGCCCCGAAGCCGGGTCCCATGCGGGACGTCGTCGGCACGAACAGGACCGTGCTGTCGTTCTGGTAATTGCGCAGCGAGCCCACCGGCACGACGGGGCCGCTGTTCAGGAAGCTGCGCTTCTGGATGGTCACCGTGCGGGTTCCGACGACGCGCGACCGGCCGGCGGCTTCGGCGATCGAGGCCGCAAGGGTGAGGGCCGCCATGGCGGCTGCGCTGATCGCTAAAGTCCTGGCAAATCGCATGTGCATCCCCGAATCCGTCTCGTCAGTTGCGTCACCATAACGGCAAATTCGTTTACGCCTAGTTTGTTTCGCGAGGCTGACGCAGGATTTCGTTTACCGTCTGGGTTTTCTGGCCTGCTGTTGCAAACCTGCCCGCAGCGGCGGCTGCTTGCCGCCCGCGTCGAGCCAGTTGTCCCTGGCGGCGGCCATCATCAGCCGCGACTGGATGCAGCCCTTGCCGCGATGCGCCTCGGCCTCGGCAAAGAAGGAACGCATGGCCTTGTCTTCGCCGGCCGACAGCAGATCGAGCCGGTCGATAGTGCAATACAGGATGGCGCGATCGACCGGCCGCGCCGCCGTACCACAGGCGATGCCCGACATGCGGAAATCGCTCCGCTCGGGCCCGAACCGGAAACCGACGCAGGATTTCTCGCCCTGCCGCGTCGCCAGCGTCATATCCGAGGCCTCGAATTCGCCGAAGCGGGTCGGCATGGAGTCCGGCGCGGCGCTGCGGACGATGCCGATCTGCGCCTCGGCGGCGCGGCGCGCCATCTCGACGAAGAACGACAACGCGTCAGGCTGTTCGCCCCCAACACGATACATCGACAGGCGCATCCACGGTTTCTGGTCGTCGGCCGGCGACCCGAACGTCAGGGTGTCGACCCGGCCGCCACCCGTCCGGTGACGGCGCGCCTCGAGCCGCGCATCCTTGCCGAATTCGCTGCCGGCCAGATCGTAAAACGGCAGCGGCTTGACGATATCGACCCATTGGTTCGACGGCGCAGGACGGGCCGCCGCAGGCCCCGGCGCGGGCGACCCCTGCAGCCAGAACATGCAGGCGACGATCAGGGCCGTCGCGGTCAGGGCCACGGTCGACCGGCTCGGACGCCGCAACCGGAACCGCGCGCCCATCCGGGGCGGGTTCGGGATTTCGGAGGCTTCGACGGTGGGCAGGCAGACGTTTTCTCCAGCGGGGCCTGACCCCGCCTCCTGTGCGATACTCGACATGACGCATACTCCGGCCCGTGTGCCCGGCCTTCCCTGTGGATGCGTACACTTTGAGCGACAGGCTTAAGCCGCTGGTTACCGCCGGCGGGCGAGTTGCGAAGAGCGTCAACAGCCGGTTACCGGCCCGCCCCGCCCAAAGCGTGATTGACAACGCCGCGCGGTGCGTGTTTTTCGGGGTTTCCGGCGTCACGCCGGTCCGGTCGACCCATGACGATGTTCGCGCGCCTTGATCTCACGTCGAAACGCGCCGCCGCCGGCAGCGGCGTCAAAGGCTGACGCGCATCCTCTTTCCGGCTCTCCTCCGGGGGGGGGGGAGGAAGCGAACCCGCCAGGCGGGACGATCCGGGGGAGACCGCATTTTACCTGAACAGGAATCGACATCATGGCTTTCAAGGTCGCAGTCGTGGGCGCCACCGGCAATGTGGGCCGGGAGATGCTGGACATTCTGGCGGAGCGTCACTTTCCAGTCAGCGAAGTGGTGGCGCTCGCGTCCAACCGCTCGCTCGGCAAGGAAGTGTCGTTCGGCGACAAGATCCTCAAGTGCAAGGTGCTCGACAATTACGATTTCAGCGACGTCGACATCTGCCTGATGTCGGCGGGCGGCTCCATCTCCAAGGAATGGTCGCCGAAGATCGCCGCGCAGGGCTGCGTGGTGATCGATAATTCGTCGCAGTGGCGTTACGATTCCGACGTGCCCCTGATCGTGCCGGAAGTGAACGCGGACGCGGTGGTCGGCTTCCGCAAGAAGAACATCATCGCCAACCCGAACTGCTCGACCGCGCAGCTCGTCGTCGCCCTGAAGCCGTTGCATGACCGCGCCGTCATCAAGCGCGTCGTCGTATCGACGTATCAATCGGTGTCGGGCGCCGGCAAGGACGCCATGGACGAATTGTTCGCCCAGACGCGCGCGGTGTTCGTGTCCGACCCGGTGGAATCGAAGAAGTTCACCAAGCGCATCGCGTTCAACGTCATTCCGCACATCGACGTCTTCATGGAGGACGGCTACACCAAGGAAGAGTGGAAGATGATGGCGGAAACAAAGAAGATTCTCGATCCGAAGATCAGACTCACAGCTACCGCCGTGCGTGTGCCGGTGTTCATCGGCCATGCGGAAGCCGTCAACGTCGAATTCGAAAAGCCGATCACCGCCGATGAAGCGCGCGAACTCCTGCGCGAGGCGCCGGGCGTGCTGGTGATCGACAAGCATGAGAACGGCGGCTACATCACCCCGCACGAAGCGGCCGGCGAAGATGCCACCTACATCTCGCGCATCCGCGAAGACGCCACGGTCGAGAACGGCCTCGCGTTCTGGTGCGTCGCCGACAATCTGCGCAAGGGCGCAGCGCTGAACGCCGTGCAGATCGCCGAAGTGCTGATGAACCGCAAGCTGATCACGCCGAAGAAGAAGGCCGCGTAAGGCTTCATCGTTCAACGAAACGAGCGGCGGAGCTGCTGAACGCAGGTTCGCCGTTTTTCGTTGCAGCCCCCCCCGAGTCTAAGCGGCGGTTTCAAGCCAAGCTCACGTTCATGGATTCGACACAATCGCTCCTGCTCTTTCACCTCCTCGCGTAGCGTAAGCCGAAGCTTCGACAGAAAGCTCGGACAGGGGGGACGATGAAGGCGGAATATTCGCGGCCTGTGGGGTCTGCGTCGTTCGCGTCACGTTTGATTGTCGGAGCGTCTGCGCTGTTCGCAAGCGAGCGCACGCAACGCGCCGCGCCCTATTTGCTGGTGATCGCCTTCTGGATGGTCGCGGCGGCGCAATGGCCGCTGCGCGATCTGGTCGTGCCGTGGGATTCGAAGAACCAGTTCTATGCGTTCTTCCGCTTCATGGCGCAGACGATCCACGAAGGGTCTCTGCCGTTCTGGAATCCCTACCACTACGGCGGGCATCCGAGCATTGCCGATCCCCAATCGCTGATCTTCTCGCCCGCCTTCGTGCTGTGGGCGCTAGGCTCAGGACTCATTGATCAGAGCCAGAAGATGACGGTGGCGGCGATACAAATGGCTGAGAAGAATGTGTGGGCGCATCGGTC
>CANJEY010000076.1 GCA_947472615.1 Beijerinckiaceae bacterium | reverse complement strand
TTGGCGAGGTGGCGAAGATCGGTCGCGGAATAATCGGTTCGCAGGGGAAGGGCTGACGGCATGGCGCGAATCTCCTCGCGCCAAAGGAATCAGAACATGCGAGCCGGGGGAATCCCCCCGAGAGTCAGGCCACCGTGCCGCTGGTATTATTCAATCGACGGACTTCCGTGTGCCTTCTTCGATGAGAAGATGGCGGAACTTGACATTATGTTGCTGAACATCACGCTTCGCGTCCTGCAGCCGGTCGAAGATCGTCAAGTCACGTTATCGCTGCTCAAGACCTTCTATGGCAGCACGCCCTTCGATGGGTTGGTCGATGTGGGACAGTCGATCTTGCAGACCACGAATGTGTCCGCCAAAGCGCTGGCGTCGACAACGGATATCGTCAATTCGATCCTCAATTTCTCGTTTGACCAATATTCGAAGAACCATAGAATCGGGGCTCTTTGGCGAGATTCCATAGAACTCGACATGCAAGTGTTGCGCGACAGCGTCTGCCGCTCGCCGGATCGATGGACCGAGTCGCAGTATCAGTTGCTAAATACCCCGGGGCGAGACGACGCCTGCAGGGAGATCATGAGGGTTTATCGACAGGGCTATTCGGATTTGCGGGAATGGTACAATCTTCAGCGTAGCCCGACCATGGAACCGTTCACGCGACGCCTTGTCCCCGACGCACGGCACTTCATCCAAGTTTCAGCCTTACTTTTTCAGGCATGCGAGGATCTTGGATTGGGCGGCGATAAACTCAAATCCAAACTGGATGAGTGTCGCCAATATTATGGCAAGAACAGTGACAAAAATCGTCTCCTGTTCGGTAATGACCTGGAAAAGGTGGCAAAGGTCAACGACCTGTCCGGTGCAGAAAGCCGAGCCAGATGTTTGGTGGAGACAGTTTCAGTGACGTCTTCCAGCAAACAGCCGAAGCTTCCGAAATGCTCGGTCTTGAATTCGCTGGAAGGCACGCCTGTCCAGTAAAAGCCGCTCAGGCGGCTAGACTGGCCTTTTCACCAACCTCAGCGGTTTCCTCCACGCCCATCATGTCGAACATCAGCGAACCCAGCGCCTCGCGCGCCGTCCGCTGCGTCAGCACGTGGTCTGCGTCGGGCAGGATGTGACGCGCGACGCCCGGCAGGGACGTGGCGCGCGCGCCCTCCGGCCCGAGCCAGCGTTCGAGTTCAACCAGCCCCGGATCGTTGTCGCTGAAGATCATCGATACCGCGACGCCACGCGCCGACAGCGTCTCGAACCAGTCTTCCACCACATTGGCGCTCGTCGCCGCCGAGGCGCGCGCCGACAGGCTCATCAGCGCCGAGAGACTGCCCTTGGCGAATTTCTTGGCGAACGGCATCAACCGGTTCAGCACACGCGCGGCCTCTTGCGCGTTCTCGGTTTCGCTTTCGAGGGCGGCGTTGACGGCGGACGCCTTCGTGGCGCGCCATGCCGACAATTGCATCGAATAGGTCGCGCCCCAGACATAGCAAAGCTGGTTGACCAGCGCGACGCGGCGGATGCGCTCGTCGGCGAGCGTCGCCTGCAGGGCCTGATAGGCGCCGCTGCACGCGCCGAGCACGCTCACATCGCGAATGCCCTGACTGGTGAGCCAGTCGAGCGCCGCCGACACGTCACCTTTCAGTTCGGGAGCATAGAGCGACCCCGACGCGCCAGTTGCAGCCGCGAAACTGTCGCCGACGCCGCCGACGTCGATGCGCAGCGTGGCGACGCCGCTGGCCGCCAGACGGCGGGCCAGTTCGACGCTGCCGCGCGCCCAGCCGATGTGATGGATCGCGCCGGCGTTGAGGATGACGAGGGCCTGTTTCGGCGTGCCGTTTGGCGAGCGACAATAGACGCCGGCCAGCGCACGGCCCTTGCCGAACCGCACCGCGCTTTCAGCGAAGTCCGGCCCTGTGATGGTCGCAGGAACCGGATGCACGGGACGTGCGCCTTCCTTCGGCGCTCCTTGAACGATCCAGCCGGCAATGCGCTCCACCGCTGCGAGCGGCGTCTTCGACGCCGTCGGGTCGCACATCATGGCGTCGTAGCCCTCGAACGCTTCGGTCGTCACGTCGCAGCCGAGCGCTGTCAGGCGCGTCACGACGGGATGGCCGGCGAGCGCATCGCGGCCCATGGCCAGAACCTTTGCGGCGGGCGCCGCCCTGATCAGCGCCGGCTCGACGCACCCAAGCGATTTCACCAGATCGGCCGGAAGCTGATAGCCGGCGATCGACAATTCGCCAGGCGCGCAGGCGTCTTCCGGCGCGATGACACGGGCCAGCGCCTTCAGTTCGCGCATGTAAGAGCGTCCGGCCGCAGGCGGAGCGATCAGCACGAGACGCGCCACGCCTTCGAGATCTGCGGCGATCTCTGCCGCCAGCGCCGCCCCGAGCCGTAGTCCCACGAGGGCGATTTCAGAGACGCCGGCGCGGGCGCGCAGGCAGTCGATCGCCGCGCGTACGTTGCGCTTCCACGCATCGAGAAGTTCGGCGTCGGTCAGCGCGCCGCCCGAGTCGCCGCAGCCCTGATAATCGAAGCGCAGGGCCGGCTGACCGGCCGATGCAATTCGTTCAGCAAGAATCGCAAGAGTCTTGTGGCTGCACAGATCCTCGAAGCCGAAAGACCCGCAAATCACCACGCCGCGCCCACCTGAAGCCGGATGAAGCCAGCCCGCGCATTGATCGAAACTCACTGGAAACATGGATTCCCCGTACTCTTTTTGACGCCACGCCTGTTTGAAACAAAGCATGCAGCAGGCCGGTTGAGGTGAGGTGAATCCGTCGTAATGCTTTGCGCGATATCGTTTTGCGCCGGCCCATGGCCAACGAAACCTTAACGCGACTCGCGCAGCCTCAGGGCCGCTTACACCGGGGGAATTGCGTGTCCGGCCTGCTGAACATCCGTTTTTTGATCGTCTTCCTCTGCGCGGCCGGATTCGCGGCGGCGTTCTTCGTGCAGCGCGGCCGCATCGACGGGTATTATCGCGACGAACGCTGGATGGTAATTAGCGAACACGCCGAACAGGCGGAGCCCGGCGTCACGCTCATTCTCGGCGACAGTCTCGTCGAGCGGCAGCGGATCGTCGACATGTGCGGACCCGCTCTCAACGCCGGCGTCATCGGTTCGACGACGGCCGACATGCTGCCGCACGTCGCGCCTGTCATCCTCGCGGCGAAGCCGGCGCGCATCGTACTCGGCATCGGGGTCAACGACCGGCGCGCCGACGTGCCGCTCGCGGATTTCGCCGCCCGCTACGACCTCATCCTGAAGGACATCGGCGCGATCCCGTCGCTCGTGGTCGGCGTTTACGGCGGCGGCCCGTACGACGCGGAGGTGCGGCGGCAGGCGCAGGCGAGGGGGCTCAAATACATCCCGTATCCGGTCGGTCCCGAGATGACGATCGACGGACTGCACCTGAGCGCCGCCGGGGCGCAGGTCTGGCGGACGGCGGTGCGGGCGGCGCTTTGCGGCTGAGGCGCTTCGCCTGAGCGTCACAAAACGGCATTATGCGAAGCCATGGAGCCGGGCGCGTTCAGCTATGCCGATTCGACAGATCCGTGGCCGCGGCGGACGGTGATCCGCTTCGTCGAGGCAGCGACGGGCCAACGACGGCTCGAGCGCATGTATCTCGAAAACCGTCGTGAGGCCGCGCCGGGCGAGAGCTTCTGGGCCTCGGCGCTGCGCAAGCTGCGCGTCGATCTGCAATATGATGCGCGAAAGCTGGCGGCGGTCCCGGCCTCCGGCCCCGTGGCGTTCGTTTCCAACCATCCGTTTGGCGTGCTGGACGGCATCGCGCTCTGCTCTCTCGTCGAGACTGTGCGGCCGGATTTCCGGGTTCTGACCAATGCGGTGCTGCTGAAAGCGCCGGAAATCCGCGACTATGTGCTGCCGATCGACTTCTCGGGCGGAGCCGATGTGCGCGAGGCGAACGCGCGTTCGCGGCGGCAGGCGCGGGCGTTTCTGGAGCAGGGCGGGGCGCTGGTGCTGTTTCCGTCCGGCGTCGTGGCGACGTCGCCGGATCGCTGGGGGCGGCGGCCGGCAGTCGATCCGCCTTGGCAGCCGTTCGTGGCGACCATGATCCATCAGGCGGGCGCTACAATCGTGCCCGTGCATTTTCCGGGTCAGAACAGCCGCCTTTTCCAGATCGCCAGCCATGTCAGCGAATATGCGCGGCTGGCGCTGTTGCTGCACGAGGTGCGGCGGCGGATCGGCACGACGCTGCCGGTGCTAATCGGCGATCCGGCACCGTACGAGGCGCTGGCCGGCTACCGCGACCGGCGAGCGCTGGCCGATGAGCTGCGGCGGCTGAGCGATGCGCTCGGCGGCCCGGATCAGCCGCGACCCCGGTAGGGCGGCACGCCCTGATCGGGAATCCACGCGCCTTTTGGTGGCTCGCCGGTCTGCCAGAACACGTCGATCGGCATGCCGCCGCGGGGATACCAATAGCCGCCGATCCGCAGCCAAACTGGTTGAAGTATATCAGCCAAGTCCTTGGCAATCCTGATGGTGCATTCCTCATGGAACGCGCCGTGATTGCGGAAGGAGCCGAGATAGAGCTTCAGCGATTTCGACTCCACGAGCCAGTCGCCCGGCACGTAATCGATGACGATATGGGCGAAATCCGGCTGTCCGGTCACCGGGCACAGCGAAGTAAATTCGGGCGCGGTGAAGCGCGCTACATAATGTGTGCCGGGGTGCGGGTTCGGCACGCGGTCGAGCTCCGCCTCGTCGGGCGAGATGGGCGTTGCGACGTGCTGGCCGAGCAGGCTCGCGCCGGTATGAGACTTAACCATTGATTTCACACGAGGTTGATTGACATATCCCGGCTAGCACATTAGAACAAACAAAGAACATAGAGGCGCAGATGACGGCTCCGACCCTGACCGAAAAACTCGCCATTCTGGCCGACGCCGCCAAATACGATGCGTCCTGCGCGTCCAGCGGCGGGGTCAAACGCAAGGCCGGGCCGGGCGGCATCGGGTCTGTGACAGGATCTGGCATCTGTCACTCCTACGCGCCGGACGGCCGGTGCATTTCGCTGCTCAAGATCCTGTTGACGAACCATTGCATCTACGATTGCCTTTACTGCGTCAACCGCTCGTCGAGCAACGTGGCGCGGGCGCGGTTCACGCCCGAGGAAGTCGCCGATCTGACGATGGGCTTCTACAAGCGCAATTATATCGAGGGCCTGTTTCTGTCCTCGGGAATCATCCGCTCGCCGGATTACACGATGGAGCAGCTTGTCCGCACTGCCAAGCTGCTGCGCGAACAGCATCTGTTTTGCGGCTACATCCATCTGAAGACGATCCCGGAGGCCGATCCGGCGCTCGTCGAGCAGGCGGGCGTCTACGCCGACCGTCTGTCGTTCAACATCGAGCTTCCTCGCGAGGGGAGCTTTTCGCAGCTCGCCCCGCAGAAGAACGCACCCGCCATCCGCCGCGCCATGGGCGGGCTGCGGCAGACGCTGGACCGGGCGAAGCAGGAGCGCGCGTCGCGCCACGCGCCGGCGTTCGCCGCCACCGGGCAGAGCACGCAGGTGATCGTGGGAGCCGACGGGGCGCACGACGCCGAGATCATGCGCGCCAGCGCCGGCCTCTACGCCAGCTACGACCTGCGCCGTGTCTATTACTCCGCGTTCAGCCCGATCCCGGATTCGAGCGCCGGCCTGCCGTCCCGCAAGGCGCCGCTGATGCGCGAACACCGCCTGTATCAGGCCGACTGGCTCTACCGCTTTTACGACTTCAGCGTCGACGAGATCGAGGCGTCGACCGACAACGGCATGTTCGACCTGACGATCGACCCGAAGACCGCGTGGGCGCTGCGCCACCGCGACCGCTTTCCGGTCGACGTGAACGCCGCGCCGCGCGAGACACTGCTGCGCGTGCCGGGGCTGGGCGTGCGCAGCGTCGACGCGATCCTGCGCAACCGCCGCACCGGGCGATTGCGGATCGCCGACGTCGGCAAGCTGGCGCGGTCGCTGCGCTCGCTTCGGCATTTCGTCGTCACCGACGACTGGCGGCCGCGCGCGCTGGAGACCTCGGACCTGCGCGCCCGGATCGAGCCGAAACCGCGCCAGATGGACCTGTTTGGGTGATCGGGGTTCGGTTGGAGTCCGACGTCGATTTCGACGGCTGGCGTTCGGCGGCGCGCGGACTGGCGGCGGCGCGCGTCGAACCGCACGTGATCGTGTGGGGAACGCCGTCGCTGGAGGCGGGCCTCTTCGGCGGGTTCGAGGATGCGCCGGGGCCACCGTTCGGCGCGTCCGTCCACACGCCGCGCGCCTTCATCGAGGAGGCGCGGCTCGCCGCCTGCCATCGCGACCCAGACCGCTTCGATCTGCTCTACCGCGTGCTGCTGCGGCTGCAGCGGGAGGACGGTTTGTGGAGCCGCACCGTCGATCCGGACATTCACAGGTTGCTCGCCTTGGCGAAGTCGGTGCGGCGCGACCGGCACAAGATGACGGCCTTCGTGCGCTTCCGGGAAATCGCCACGGAAGCGGGCGCAGCCTATGTGGCGTGGTTCGAGCCCGTCCACCGGATCGTGGAACTGACCTCGCCCTTCTTCGTTGATCGCTTCGCCGGAATGCGCTGGTCCATCCTGACGCCGGAGCGCAGCGCCCACTGGACCGGCGCGGACCTCGTGTTCGGGCCGGGCGCGACGCGCGGCGATGCGCCGTCCGAAGACGCGCTGGAGGCGATTTGGCGAACCTATTACGTGAGTATCTTCAATCCGGCGCGGCTGAAAACCGCCGCCATGCAGCGAGAAATGCCCAAGAAGTACTGGGCAAATCTGCCGGAGGCGGCGCTCATCGCCGGTCTGGTGCGTGACAGCGCCGCGCAGGAAAGCCGCATGATCGACCGCACCACGAAGGCGCATCCCCGCGCCGCCGCCATCCGCCGCCAGCACGAGGACGCGCCGAAAGCTGCGGCCCACGGGCTCGAGGCGGTGCGGGAGGAGTCGGCGCGCTGCACCCGCTGCCCACTGCATCAGCACGCAACGCAGACCGTCTTCGGCGAGGGATTGCAGACGGCGCGGCTTGTCTTCGTCGGTGAGCAGCCGGGCGACAGCGAGGATCTGGCCGGCAAGCCCTTCGTCGGTCCGGCGGGCAGGCTGTTCGACCGCGCGCTGGCGGAGGCCGGCATCGCCCGCGCCGACGCCTATGTCACCAACGCCGTGAAGCATTTCAAATATCTGCCGCGCGGCAAGAAGCGCATCCACCAGAAGCCCAACGCGGGCGAAATCGACGCCTGCCGCTGGTGGGTGGATCGCGAACTTGCGCAGGTGAAGCCACGCCTTGCGGTGGCGCTGGGCGCAACGGCCTTGCGCAGCCTGACCGGCAAGTCGATGCCCGTGATAGCTTCGCGCGGACAGGTGCTTCCGGGCCTCGGGGCCGAAAGGGTCATCGTCACCGTCCACCCATCTTTTCTGCTGCGTTTGCCGGACGAGGAGACGAAACAGCGCGAATGGGCGGCGTTCGTCGGCGATCTGCGGCGCGCGCGGGCGCTGATGGAGGCCTGAGCGAAAAGCGGGAGCAATCGGCCGAGGACGGGGAACAGACAAGCGCGCCGCGCATTGGGCTGCGGGTGTGCGGGCGGTCGCGCGCGGCGATCATTCCTTGACTTGACGTGGCGGCGGTGAGGGTGATGGCCGGTTGGTCGTCAGGGCTCGCGCCTTCGCGTGATCGGCGTCCGGGGCGTTTCGGATGCGACTGGCCCTTTGTTTGCTATAGGACATTTCATGAAAATCCATGTCGGCTACGAGATCGTCTACGACTTCCCGAAGCCGACGCCGATGATCATCGTGCTGGGCGCTCATTTCACCCGCGCCTCCGACGTGATCCGGCCGGACTATCTGACCACCGACCCCTCCGTGCCGATCACCCCCTATCGCGATGGGTTCGGCAACTGGTGCAGCCGGCTTGTCGCGCCGGCGGGGCGGATGCGGCTCTATGCAGACGGGCTGGTTCGCGACACCGGGGAGGTGGATGCGGTCGTCCCCACCGCCATGCAGCACGCTGTGGAGGATCTGCCGTCCGACACGCTCGTTTATCTGCTCGGCAGCCGCTATTGCGAGACCGATCGGCTGTCCGATCTGGCGTGGAGCCTGTTCGGCCAGACGCCGCTTGGCTGGGCGCGGGTTCAGGCGGTCTGCGATTTCGTTCACAACCACATCCGGTTCGGTTACGAGCACGCCCGCGCCACCAAGACCGCCTGGGAGGCCTACAACGAAGGCGCCGGGGTCTGCCGCGATTACGCGCATCTCGCCATCGCGTTCTGCCGCAGCCTCAACATTCCGGCGCGCTATTGCACCGGCTATCTGGGCGACATGGGCACGCCGCCGCCCTACGGGCCGATGGATTTCGCCGGCTGGTTCGAGGCCTATCTGGGCGGCCGCTGGTACACGTTCGACGCCCGCAACAACATTCCCCGCATCGGTCGCGTGCCGATCGCCCAAGGCCGCGACGCCGCCGACGTGCCGATCACCCATACGTTCGGGGAGAACACACTGGTGAGCTTCCGCGTCTGGACGGACGAGGAGGAGTAGGGGCGGAAGGGCGCAACACGTTTTTGAGGTCCGCGAGGCTGCAATCCCGTTGCCGCATTCGGTTCGTCAGAACGACAATGCTCAAACCAATTGACCTGGATTGGCGCTTTTGTAATTTGCTCTCCATTGCGATCATCGGATCAGGCTGCGCGGCAGCTCAATGGGAGAAAGGCGAAATGCGTCCTGAAACAATGGGTTTCTGGCTGGGGCGATCGCGCTTCTGGCTACTCCGTCAAGCGGTATGGCGGCGGAACAGACGCTGGGGAAGGAAGGCGTCTTCACCATGATCGTCTTCAAGGACGGGACGAAGTTCAATCGCTGCATCATGCATCAGGGGCAGGGCGTGAACACGATCCGCATCGCGTCGCCCAGAAACGGCGAATACATCCTGAGCTTTCCGACCGCCGGGCAGGACAAGAACGCGCCCCTGTCTCTTTCAGTCGACGGCAAGCCACCCATGGTGGTGCAACTGTCGGGACAGGACAAAGCCCGGACGTGGGCGGTCCTGCCGCCGCAAGCTGTTGGGGCGATCAGGGGCGGCGGCAAGACCATCGACGTCACTCTGGGACGCGCGGTGTTCGGCTGGAAGCTGAACTCCAACATGAAGAGCAGTTTCACGGTGCTGGATTCGTGCGTCGAGGGCTATCGCAACGGGGCCTGATGGCTACAGCAGTCATAATTCGGCGGAGCGTGCGATCGCGCGAAGTGATCGAGACGCGGTTATTCGTCATTGCGAAGGGCGCAGCGACGAAGCAATCCACATACGGGGCGCGACTATGGATTGCTTCGCTTCGCTCGCGATGACGGCTTTGTGGCTGTCAGATGGCTCAAGGCTCCCTCATGGTGAGGAGGCGCGTAGCGCCGTCTCGAAGCACGAGGGAACCGTTCGTTCGAGCGGCCACATCCTCGTCCTTCGAGACGCGCCTTTGGCGCTCCTCAGGATGAGGATATGGAATGCTGTGGCGGGTTAAGCCCTCTTCCCCGCAATCTCCGCGCCCTCACGCAGAGCGCGCAGTTTCATCCACGTCACCTTCGGGTCAATCTTGCCGTAGCCGGCGAAGGTGCCGAAGCCGCAGTCACTGCCGCCGATGACGCGATCGGCCCCGACGATGGCCGCGTAACGCTCGATGCGCTGGGCGATCAGTTCGGGATGTTCGACATAGTTCGAGCAGGAATCGATCAGGCCCGGAACCAGCACGACGTCGTCTGCGAGCTTGGCGTCGCGCCAGACGATCCATTCGTGTTCATGGCGCGGATTGGCTGACTCGAACAGCAATTGCCGGGGCCGCGCCTTCAGCACGACGCCGATCACCTTTTCGAGCGGAATGTCGAAATCGTGCGGGCCTTCGTAATTGCCCCAGCAGATGTGCATGCGCATCCGCTCCGCCGGAATGTTGGCGGTGGCGGCGTTCAGCGCCTCGACGTTCTGCTCGGCGCGCTTCAGGAAGTCCGCTTCGCTCAGATGCTGAAAGCCCGTGTGCGCCGCCATGGCGAGATCGGGCGCGTCGAGCTGCAGGTCGAAGCCGGCCGCGATGATCGCCTCGTATTCCGGCCGCATGGCGTCGATCAGATCGGCCAGATAGGCCTCGTGCGTCGGGTAGAACTGGTTCGGCTGGAACGCGGTGACGAGGCCCGGCGAGGCGGCGTTCATGAAGCCGCGAACCGCTTGGCCTTCCTTCTTCATCGCGGCGCTGAAGCGGCGGATGTCGGCCGCGCCCGGCTCCGGATTGACCAGCCGCACCTGGCCGATGCAGGACGCGCGCACGAAGCTCTGGCTGCCCATGATGTGTGCGAGCTTCGAGCGCAGCTCCGGCAGGTCCGCGAGGTCTTTGGCGGGCGTGCGGTCGACATGGCCGCCGAAGCCCGACAGGCGCTGCGTGATGTAGGTGGAATAGCCGACCTTGCCGAGTTCGCCGTCGCTGACGATCGACACGCCGAATTTTACCTGCTGCGCGATGGCGCGTTCGATTTCGGCGGAGACGAGCGCGTCGAATTTCTCTTCCGGTACGTTCACCCCATGATCGCGCTCGATCAGCATCGCGGCGAGTTCGGGCGTGCGCGGCAGGCTGCCGACGTGGGTGGTGTGGATGAACGTCATGGCAGATTGACCTTGAGGTCGAGGAACCCGACCCGCTCGGCGAACCGCCAGCCCTCAGCCGTGCGAACGAGCCTGTCGCGGAAACCGCCGATGAGCGCTGGTCCCACAGCCGTATCGGCGCCGGCTGGCGCGGCGTAAAGCAGCAGCGTGCAGCGGCCGGTCGCGGTCTCAGCCGACGTCACGTCGACCACGATATTGGTGATCAGGTGGCAGGACTTGCGCGGCGGCCGACTTGCGAAAGAGGCCTGAATCGCCTCGCGTCCGACGATGGCGTCGCCCCCTGCCGGGCGCACGAAGCGCGCGTCCTGAGTGAACATGTCCGCGACGCCCGCCCAGTCGGCGGCGTCGTTGAGCAGGCCGAAGCGCGTCATCAGGCGCGCGATGTCGTGTTCGGCGATCAGGCGATCGAGCGGCGTCATGTCGATGTCTTCCGGTGAGGCGCGGGGCCGGGTGGGGAGGCTCGAGCATCGCCGGAGCCGGACGGCTGCTGTATAGGGCCGGGCGATCCGGCCGACAACGCGGGCAGGGGCTTTATCCGATGGTTAAGTCTGCTGCGGAGCAGCACAAGCTCCACCTTCCCCGCGCGCTATTCCCGGCGTAAAAGGCGGCGCGAATTTCCCGCGAATCCCTCCCGGAGGCCCCCATGACCGCCATCATCGACATTAAAGCCCGCGAAATCATGGACAGCCGCGGCAATCCGACCGTCGAGGTGGACGTGATCCTCGAAGACGGCTCCATGGGCCGCGCGGCGGTTCCGTCGGGCGCATCCACGGGCGCGCATGAGGCGGTGGAGCTGCGCGACGGCGATAAGTCGCGCTTTGGCGGCAAGGGCGTGCTGAAGGCGGTCGAAAGCGTCAACCGCGCCATCTTCGAGGCGATCTCGGGTCTCGACGCCGAGGATCAGGTGCGGATCGACGAGACCATGCTGGCGCTCGACGGAACGCCCAACAAGGCGAAGCTCGGCGCCAACGCCATTCTGGGCGTGTCGCTGGCGGTCGCCAAGGCGGCGGCCGACGCTTCCGGCCTGCCGCTCTATCGCTATGTGGGCGGCACGCAGGCGCGCGTCCTGCCGGTGCCGATGATGAACATCGTCAACGGCGGCGTCCATGCCGACAACCCGATCGATTTTCAGGAATTCATGATCATGCCGTTCGGCGCGCCGACGCTGTCGGAAGCCGTGCGCTGGGGCGCGGAAGTGTTTCAGGTGCTCAAGGGCGCGCTGAAGAAGGCCGGCCACAACACGAACGTCGGCGACGAGGGCGGTTTCGCGCCGAACCTGCCGAGCGCCGAAGCCGCGCTCGACTTCTGCATGAAGGCGATCGAGCAGGCGGGCTTCAAGCCGGGCCACGACATCTATCTGGCGCTCGACTGCGCCGCGACCGAGTTTTTCAAGGATGGCAAGTATCACTATGAAGGCGAGGGCGTGACGCGTACGATCCAGCAGCAGGCCGAATATCTGGCCAAGCTCGCCGGCACCTATCCGATCGTGTCGATCGAGGATGGGATGTCGGAAGACGACTGGGACGGCTGGCAGCAGGTCACCGACCTGATCGGCAAGAAGTGCCAGCTCGTCGGCGACGACCTGTTCGTCACGAATGTCGCGCGCCTCTCGGACGGCATCAGGAAGGGCGTCGCCAACTCAATTCTCGTCAAGGTGAACCAGATCGGCTCGCTGACGGAAACGCTCGCGGCCGTCGATATGGCGCACCGCGCCGGTTATACGGCGGTGATGTCGCACCGCTCGGGCGAGACGGAAGATTCCACCATCGCCGATCTGGCGGTGGCCACGAACTGCGGGCAGATTAAGACCGGCTCTTTGGCCCGCTCCGACAGACTGGCGAAGTACAACCAGCTCATCCGGATCGAGGAAGAGCTGGGCGCGCAGGCGCGATATGCCGGCAAGGGCGCAATCCGGGCGCTGGCGTGAACTGACGTTGTAAAGCGTGCGTCTTTCGAAGGCGCGTGCTGACGTCCCTCGTGCTTCGAGACGCCGCCTCTGGCGGCTCCTCAGCATGAGGGACTTCTTCAAGTTTCAAATACCCAGTGACTGATGCCTGATACCTGAAATTGTCCCTCCTGCTGAGGAGGCGCGAAGCGCCGTCTCGAAGCACGAGGGACGTTGTCCCAGATTGCAGCGCGGCTAAAAGGCCTAGTGACCGCCCTCGCTACTGCGCCTCCACCGGCGCAACATGATCAACAGCGCGCAGCACGCCCTGGCACACGCGCCAGATGCAGGCCGTTCCCAGATAGAGATCCGTCGAGGCGTTCAGGTCGCCGATACGCAGATGATAGCCATTCGCCAGCACGTTGATGGCGATGCGCATCGTATCGGTCAGCGCGTGCTGGGTGCGGGCGTTGTAGACGGTGTCGACAAACTGGCGGCCGAATTCGCGCGCGTCGTCGAATGTCAGCGAGAACAGGCGCGGCGGCGTCTTCGCCTGATTGAACGGATAGATCGCATCGAAATGAATGTGCGAATTGTCGTTGGAGATCACCAGCCGGGTAATTTGCTTGCCGGATGGAAACACGAAAGCGCGCTCATCGAGATCGACGTTGATCGTCAGTACGACGCGGTCATTCGACAGTTTGGCTCCAACGCCATCCATATGTGTGTATCCCATTAGGCCATCAGGTTAGGGCGGACGGCGGCGTCGCACAACGTTACGCTCGCGCGGGCGCCGCATCGGGTCGCGGTTCCATCTTCTGTCCCGGCAGCAGGATGACCGACAGGAAGATCAGCGCCGCGCCGCCCGCCATCGTGTTGAAGAGACGATCGAAGCCCCATGTGTCGTAGATCCACGACAACAGCGGGATCGCCGCCGCGATGACCAGAAAGCTCATCACGTAGCGCGCGCCGTAGATTTGCGCCCGCAATTCGCTGCGCGCCATGCGGCCGATCAGGAAGTCGATGATCGGCACCTGTCCGAACACGCCGATCATGAAACACAGGCTGATCGCCAGCGCGCTCCAGCCGAACAGGCCGGGCATGATCAGGAAGAAAACCGTCTGGATCGACGAGGTGATCATGAACACGGTGCGCGGCTGCAACCTGTCGAGCGCCAGTC
>CANJEY010000075.1 GCA_947472615.1 Beijerinckiaceae bacterium | reverse complement strand
CATTCAGTTGCAGACGCGGATGCGGCGATAACCGACGACATCGCCCCAGCGGTTGGTGACTTCGCGGCGCTCCATCCAGCACTCGCCGCCATAGACGCGGGCCGGGGCATAGTAGCCGGGGCCGGAATGCGCATGAGCCGCGCCGGCCGCAATCGCGCCGATCGCCAGGGCTCCGATGACGCCAGCCGCAATCGCGCCGCCGTTGCGGGCCGAAGCCGGGGTGGCCGAAGACAGAACGGTCATGCCGATGGTCAGGGCGGCGAGGGAAGCGGTCAGGGTCTTCTTGAAATTGGTGTTCATGGCTCTCTCCTGTTGGTCTGCCGTGGGCTTGTCCCGTTCGGCGATGTTTGGAGATTAGTCACCATAACGACCCGGCGATGTGCGCGGACGCACAGGGCAAAGAATTTCAATTTTGAGACTGAGTCCGGCAACCTTCAGCCAACCAAAAATGTCATTGCCAGGCGCGCAGCCTGCATGCGTCTGGCTGCTCGACGCAGATCGCCTCGCGGTGAAACAGTTCGCGCGGCTTGGCGAGATAAAGCGCCTTGTCGTGCGCGGGTGACGACATGTCTCTCGCCTGCGATGGCGGCGAGCTATGCGGGAATGTTGGAGGCGGAGGTGAGGCGCGCGTTCAAGCCGATAGAATATTAGATCGCCGCACGAACGCCCAATTGACGGGCGTCGATTCACAGCGTCGATTCGTGCTTCGACGCCGCCTCAATTCGTGAGCAGCCGGTTCAACTCCGTGCGCCAGCCAGCGGGGTCAGGCGTCGATTGTGGGCCCACCGTGTAAACTTCCCACAAGTCCACGGCCTGCTCGTGTCCACTGGCTTTCATCCAGTCGACGAACTCGCCCCAGGCGTCCGGCAAACCTTCGTAGGGACCGCTGTAGACGGTCCGGGCTACCTTTGCGGCCGGCAGTTCGCCCGGCTTCACGCGTCCCGTCGCCTGAACCGGCGACGCAACTTTCACGCCCAGTTCGAAATCGAACGTGTCGCAGCTCATCTTGAGATGATGCGCGAAGATGGCTCCCTCGGACTTCACGCCCTGCGCCGCCAGCGCCGCCATCAACTCCCCGACTGCGGGGCCGAAGACTTTCATCATGTCGCTGCGCGCAACCGTGAGGTGAATGACGGCGGCTGGCTGAGCTGTGGTCTGGACGATATGTGGCGTGTCGAGCATTTTGGCGACTCCTGTACGGGGTTTGAACGTCACTTGACATCAGCCCAAAGCGTCCAGCCGGGCGTAGCTGTCGTCCATTCCGTGCTCCATCCCTGTCGCCAGCATGGCGGCGCGGGAAGCAGCGTCCTGAAGCGTCATGCACAAGGCCATCAACGTGCCAGCGCCGTCTTTTTCGAATGTCGTGACGACATGATTGTCCGGCGTCGGATCCGGCAGATGCATACGTTCGACATGAACAATCCGCCTGAAGGGGACCAGTTCGACGAACTCGCCGGTAATGTGAAAGCCGCCATGCTTGGCGTGCGTCCATTCGTACCGGAACCGACCTCCCGGCCTCGGATCATTGACGCAGACGGGCATCGACCAGCCGTCTGGTCCCAGCATCCATTTCTGGATGAGGTCGGGCTCAAGATGGGCGCGATACACGGATTCCGGCGAAGCACGGAAGTGGCGCGTGGCGACGATATGCCGGTCGCCTTCGGTGTTCAGGACCAACTTGTTCATCCCGCCGCCTTTCCGTCCCGGGGCTCCATGGTCGCCAGCACGTCGTCGAGCCGGTCGTAATTCCCCGCGAGAGCCTGGCGCAAAACGTCGAGCCACCGGTCGATCTCGGAAATCGCCGCAGGGGCCAGACGGCAAGGCCGTTTGGTCCCCTCGACCCGCCGCAGGATCAGTCCGGCGCCCTCCAGCACCTTGAGATGGCGCGATACGGCCGGCTGGGTCATTTCAAACGGCTTGGCCAACTCCATCACCGTCGCCTCGCCGGTGGCGAGACGGGCCAGAATGGCTCTTCGGGTCGGATCAGCCATTGCCGAAAAAGCAGCGTCGAGATTCTGCATATTGCACTCTTCGTTATATAGCTAAATAGTTATATAACTAATTAAAGAGTGTCAAGGAGCAAAGAGCGCCAAATTTAATCGGGGCTGGGATGGCCGAAATGCCCGCCCGCGGCAGGAACGCGGTTCGTCCCGCTCGCGGAGACGTCAGGCTCGTCAATCTCGGTACGAACAGCCCGCGGGGCGGCCGCTAGGCTCCGCCGGCGTCTGTCTTCAACCATGCCGCCCCGCAGGCCTTCGCCAGTTCGCGCACGCGCAGGATGTAGCTCTGGCGCTCGGTCACCGAGATCACGCCACGCGCGTCGAGCAGGTTGAAGCGGTGCGAGGCCTTGATGCACTGGTCATAGGCGGGCAGGACCATCAGGTGGCGGTCACCCCGGTCGCCCTTTTCGAGCAGCGCCTTGCACTCGGCCTCGGCATCCTTGAAGTGCTGAAACAACAGACCGGTGTCGGCGTACTCGAAATTGTGGCGCGAATATTCCTGCTCGGCCTGCTTGAACACGTCGCCGTAGCTGACGCGATCCGCGCCTTCGCCGCCGTTGAAGTTCAGGTCGTAGACATTTTCGACGCCCTGCACGTACATGGCGAGGCGCTCGAGCCCGTAGGTCAGTTCGCCCGACACGGGCGCGCATTCGAAGCCCGCCACCTGCTGGAAATAGGTGAACTGGCTCACCTCCATGCCGTCGCACCAGCACTCCCAGCCAAGGCCCCAGGCCCCGAGCGTCGGGCTCTCCCAGTCGTCCTCGACGAAGCGGATGTCGTGCAGCGCCGCGTCGACCCCGATGGCGGCGAGCGAGCGCAGGTAGAGATCCTGCAGGTCGGGCGGCGAGGGCTTCAGGATCACCTGATACTGGTAATAGTGCTGCAGCCGGTTCGGATTCTCGCCATAGCGGCCGTCCTTGGGCCGGCGCGAGGGCTGCACGTAGGCGGCTTTCCAGTGGCGGGGGCCAAGCGACCGCAGCGTCGTCGCCGGGTGGAAAGTGCCGGCCCCGACCTCCATGTCGTAGGGCTGCAGGATGACGCAGCCCTGTTCGGCCCAGAAGCGCTGCAGCGTCAGGATGAGGCCCTGAAACGAGCGTTTGGGATCCAGAGACGCAGAGGTCGCGGAAGCGGACATTCTTCAAACCCGTTTGAAAATCGCGCGCAACCTATGCGGCGGGGCCGGGTGGGTCAAACGATTCCGGCGCTCACACCACCCGCAGATGGCCGCGGCGCTCGACTGTCTCGGACAGACCGCAGGTCTCGAACATGCTTTCGAGTTCGGCCGCCACGACCGGGCGGCTGAACAGGCGGCCCTGCGCCTCCGCGCAGCCGATGGAATTGAGGAAGGCAAGCTGCTCGGCCGTCTCGACGCCTTCGGCCGTCATCGACAGGTTGAGGTCGCACGACAGCACCGCCAGCGCCCGCACCAGCGCGCCGCAGGCTGGCGCAGCGAGCACGTTGGCGATGAAGGTTCGGTCGATCTTCAGCCGGTCAATCGGCAGGTCGAGCAGGTTCGTCATCGACGTGAAGCCGGCGCCAAAATCGTCGAGCGCGATATGCACGCCGGTGCGGCGAAGCGCCTGAAGGGTTTCGAGCGTTGTGTCGTCGGCAAGCAGCGCGGCCTCGTTGACCTCAAGTTCCAGCCGTTCCGGCGCGAACCGGCCGCCGGAGGTGAGTTCCGCCAGCGTGCGTTCCAGCATCGGGCCGCGCAATTGCAGCGCCGAGACGTTAACCGCGAGGCGCAGATGCGACGGCCAGCCAGCCGCAATCCGCACCGCCTCGCGCAGCGCCCACGCGCCGATCTGGTCGATGAGGCCGGTCTCTTCCGCCAGCGGGATCAACTCCTTTGCCGGCAAGAGGCCGCGCTCGGGATGATTCCAGCGCAGGATCGCCTCGAAGCCCTTCGTGCGGCGCGTCGCGACGTCCACCAGCGGCTGGAAATACAGCTGCAATTCACGGTCGGCCAATGCGCGGCGCACCTGCGTGTCGTCGGCGCGCTTCACCACCGGCGCAGCGGCGCGGTCGCGGTAGAATGTGAAAGTTCCGCGCTGGCGATGCTTGGTGGCGTAGAGCGCCGCGTCGGCGTGGCGCATCAGGATGTCGTTGTCTCGCCCATCCTGCGGGGCGAGCGCGATGCCGATGCTGATCGTGCACAGGAACTGGCCGCCATCGAGCTCGAACGGCTCCTCGAAGGCGCGGTTGATGCGCTCCGCCAGCACGATCGCCTGATCCTCGGTTTCCAGATGCGCCGCCAGCACGGCGAATTCATCGCCGCCGAGCCGCGCCACCGTATCAACATCGCGCGTCGCCATGCGCAGCCGCCGCGCCACCTCGACCAGAACGCGGTCGCCGCAGGCGTGGCCCAGCGTGTCATTGACGGTCTTGAAGTTGTCGAGATCGAAGCAGAACACCCCGAAGCCTTCGCCGAACCGGCGCGAGCGCGCCAGCGCCTCAGCCAGATGCCGATTGAACGACACCCGATTGGGCAGATGCGTCAGCGCATCCGTATGGGCGGCGGCCTCGTCGCGGGCGTGATCGAGAACGCGCGTCGCCAGTTGCAGGCCATGCGCCGACACCGCCCCGATCAGCACCGTCGTGTAAACGATCAGCAGGATCGCCACACACCAATAGGGAAGCGTGCCGACGCTGACGATCGCATAGGCCGAACCGGCGACGATCGGCGTTACAAACGCTGCGGCCGCGACGGGAATCGTCGACAGCGCGAACGCGCCGCCGCACAGCATGCCGATCGCCAGACAGGCGATGACGATCTGCTCGCCGGGCGTCGCGCTCGCGAAAAACATCGCCGGCACGGCGCCCCAAAGACCGCCCAGCAACAGACCGTTGATGGTCGCGTGCCGAACGCCGCGCACCGACGCATAGGTCGGACGTTTCCGCTTCAGGCGGCCGCGCTGTTTGAGGAAAATGAAGCTCGACAAGCTGACGACCAGAAAGCCCCAGACCTGCGCGGTCGGCTGGCGCGGCGAATCCCAAAGGGCGATCAGCAGCGTGATCGCATTGGCGATGTTGGCCAGCATCATGGGCGACGAATTGCGCATGACGGCGTTGATCTGCACCGCCCGGATGCGCCCCAGCGCAGCCTCGTCCGGCGCGAGCGCCCGGAAGGCGAGGGGATCGCCCCGGCCCCAGCGTCGTATCCGCTCCCACAGGGTCTGCTGCATGGCAGTCCATCCGGCGGCGGAACGAGGTGTTCAAAGCCGCTGAACGACGTTTAATGGAGTCGTCTTAAGCGAGGCTTGCGAGAATGCCGGGCATTCGCGTTAACGAAACATGAACGGGGGGCTCAGGACAGGTTCAGGGCCGCAGGACCAAGGTGGAACCACAGCCTTCAACGGGTGTTGAAGGGGACGTGTTCCACGGAGGATTCCGATGTCAGGCTTTTCTGGAATAGCGCGCGTCGTGGCGGTCGCGGCAACGATGGCGCTGGGTGCGCTGACGACAGCGCAGACGGCTTCGGCCCAGTTCGGCAACCGACAGGGTCCGGCCGCGCAGGGCGCGCAACCGCAGCAGCAACAGCAACGCGGGTTCCGCGGCGGCGGCGGCAATCAGGGCGGCCAGCGCATGTTCAATGGCGGCGGCCGCAACTTCGGCGGCGGCGCGGCCATCAACGGCGGCGGTCAGGTGAACCGCTGGGCGGGCGGCGGCGCGCCGCAGGTCAATCGCTGGCAGGGCGGCGGCGCGCCGCAGGTCAATCGCTGGCAGGGGGGCGGAGTCCCTCAGGTCAACCGTTGGCAGGGCGGCGGCTATCGGGGCGGCTATGTGGCTCCGCAGCGCGCATATCGCGGCGGCGGCTGGCGCGGGAACCGCTATCGTTACGGCGGCTTTGTGGCGCCTCTTCCGGTCTACACGCCCTACGTGTACGGCGGCTACCGCACCTGCGTGATCCGCAAGAAGTGGGTCCACACGCGGCACGGCTGGCGCAAGCTTCCGCGCAAAGTATGTTTCCGCCGCTATTGATCAGCAGCCCAGCGGCATGCGACGGGCCGGTTCCGAAAGGAGCCGGCCTTTTCATGTCCAGTCGAGTTGCGCTTCGCCCCGGTGGATCGCTTCGGCTAGCGGCGTGAAGCGCCCGTCCGCCTCGTGCAGCGACAGACCTTCCAGAAGCCGCAGCGGCGCGCGGCTGCCTTTGAGGCCGGTCACCAGAATGCGGTGTGCGGCCGTCGAGGCGCGCGGATGCACCGGCCGCACCGCCAGCGCCCCGAAGCGCCCGGCGCAGGCGGCCATAATATCCCCAAGCGCCTCGGCCTGATGAATCAGCACGAAGCGTCCCGACGGCCGGGTCAACGCCGCGATGGCCCGCATCCACGGCTCGAACGCGCTGTCGCCATCGCGGCGCGCCTGCGCCACATGGGCGGCGGCGCGCACGACGTCGGGCGATGCCCGCACCTGCGTGGGATCGTAAAAGGGCGGATTGCAGATCGTCGTCGTGGCGCAGTCATCGCTCAGGCCGGCGACCCTGCGCGCGGCGGCGGAAAGCGCGTCGACAGCCACAACCGACGCCCGATTATGCAGCCCATTGAGCACGATGTTTTCCGCCGCGAGCGCCGCCATCATGCTGTCGCGCTCGACGAGCCTCAGCCGCACGGACGGATCGCGCAGCGCGATCGCCAGCCCCGCCGTTCCGACGCCGGCCCCAAGATCAAGCACGTCGCCCGCCCCATCGGGCGTCGCCGCCGCCAGCAGGATCGCGTCCGTCCCGGCCCGGTGGCCGCGCAGAGGCTGGCGCAGCTTGAGGCGTCCGCCGAGAAGCTCGTCGCAAGAGACATCCTCATCCACGCGCCGCCGCCTCCAGCAGGCCCGCCTCGCCCAGAATGCGCCGGGCCTGGTTGAGACTGTCGCGTTCGACCAGAATCCGGCGCGGCAAAAATCCCAGCGAGCCTTCCATCGCGCTCATGTGCTGGTCTGCGACGAAATAGCCGATGTCCTCGGCTTGAAGTATCGCCTCGATGGCCGAGATGAGAACCAGATCGTTGGTGCGCAGCAGTTCGTCCATTCGGCCCCCTGCGCACCCGGACTGATTGCCAGTCCTGCCATGGCGTGCGAAGACAGAAAGGCTGGCACGGGGCTTCCGCGCTGGCAAGCGATTGGGGACACCGAAGGATTTGAGCGTGGGCGTCGTAGTTCCTCTCGAGGAGAAATCGCGGGAGCCTGGCATCGGCGAACTGGTCGATCTGGTGGCCGCCAACATGGATCGCGTCAACCAGACGATCCTGTCGCGAACCGGCTCCGACGTCGCGATGATTCCGGAAGTCGCCAACCATCTGATTTCATCGGGCGGCAAACGTCTGCGGCCGATGCTGACGCTGGCGACCGCGGGTCTCTGCGGCTACGATGGCGAAGGCCACATCAAGCTCGCCGCCTCCGTCGAATTCATGCATACCGCGACGCTGCTGCACGACGACGTCGTGGACCAGAGCGACATGCGACGCGGCAAGCTTGCGGCCCGGATGCTGTGGGGCAATGAGGCCAGCGTTCTGGTCGGCGATTTCCTGCTCGGTCAGGCGTTCAAGATGATGGTCGAAGTGGGCTCGCTCGCCTGTCTCGATATCCTGTCCACCGCCGCGGCCGTCATCGCCGAGGGCGAGGTGATGCAGCTCTCCGCCGCCAAGGACACCGAAACCACCGAGGACGATTATCTGGCCGTGATCCGCGCCAAGACGGCGGCGCTGTTCGCCGCCGCGAGCGAAGTCGGGCCGGTCCTCGCCAACCGCCCCAAGGGCGAGGCGGCCGCCTGCCGCAGCTACGGCGCGAATCTCGGCGTCGCATTCCAGCTCATCGACGATGCGCTCGACTACGGAGGCACGTCGGCGAAACTCGGCAAAAACGTCGGCGACGATTTCCGCGAGGGCAAGATCACCCTGCCGGTTGTGCTGTCGTTCCGGCGCGGCACATCGGCCGAGCGCGAGTTCTGGAAACGGACGCTCGAACGCGGCGAGATCCAGGACGGCGATCTGGCGACGGCCCTCGCGACGATGCGCAAACACCGCGCGCTGGAAGACACCGTGGAGCGCGCCCGCCACTACGGCGCAATGGCTCGCGACGCACTGGAGCTGTTCCCATCCTCGCCGTGGAAGAAGGCGCTGCTGACGGTCGTCGAGTTCTGCGTCAGCCGCGCGCACTAATTGCCTGTGGCTTCAGCCTCGCCGACGTTGCAAAAGGCTCCCATTCAAGGACTGTCAGACGCGGAAGCGTCCACCCGGCTCGCGGCCAGCGGGCCGAACGCGATGCCGGCAGAACGCAGCCGCAACATTGGCGCGATCATCTGGGCGACGTTTCGTGAGCCGGTCTTCGGCCTTCTGACCGGCGCGGCGCTGCTCTATCTGGCGATCGGCGATTTGGGCGAAGGCCTGTTCGTTCTGGCCGGCGCGCTCACCTCCGTCGCTCTGGTGGTATTTCAGGAAGCCCGCAGCGAACGTGCACTTGCGGCGCTGCGCGAATTGTCGGAGCCCTATGCGCGCGTCATCCGCAATGGCCGGACACTGCAGGTGAAATCGCGCGAAATCGCGCCCGGCGACGCGCTCATCGTCATGGAGGGCGAGCGCATCGCGGCGGACGCCGTGCTGGCGGAGGGAGATGCGCTCAGCGTCGATGAATCGGCCCTGACCGGCGAATCCGCGCCCGTCGTGAAGGTGAGCGCCGCGCCGGAAGATTTCGGGCAGGCGCCGGAGCCCGGTGCGGATCGCAGCCCCTTCCTGTTCGCCGGCTGCCTCGTGTTGCGCGGACAGGGCGTCGCCATTGTCAGCCAGACGGGGCCGCGCACGCGGCTCGGCGCCATCGGGGCCTCCCTGTTCGCGATCGAATCCGAACCGACGGCTTTGCAAAAGACGATCGGCTCCGTGATCGGACGTCTCGGCCTGCTGGCGCTGACGTTCTGTGCGCTCGTGACGCTGGCTCAGGGCTATCTCTCCGGCGACTGGATCGCCGCAGGCCTGTCGGGCATCACGCTGGCGGTGGCGCTGTTGCCGGAAGAATTTCCGATGGTGATCGCCATCTTCATGGCGATCGGCGCATGGCGCATGGCGGCGCGCAACGTGCTCGTACGGCGCGGCGCGGTGATCGAAACGCTCGGGGCGACGACGTTGCTATGCGTCGACAAAACCGGCACGCTGACGCAGAACCGTATGGCGGTCCGCGTGCTCTGGCGCGAAAATGCGACAGCGGATCTCGACGGCGGCGGCGAGTTGGATGCATCGAGCTTCGAGCTGGTCGACGTGGCGCGGCGGGCCAGCGCCCTGCATCCTGTCGATCCGATGGACGCCGCCATCGCGGCGCTGGCGGGGCGGCTGGATTTCACAGCCCTCGAAGCGCCCGCTCGCATCTTCCCGCTGCGTCCCGAGCTTCTGGCCTATACGCAGGCATGGGCGAGTTCTCAGACGGCCGCCGCCTGCGACTGTTTCGCCAAGGGCGCGCCCGAGGCCATTTTCCAGCTTTGTCGCATCGGGGCGGACCGACGCGCGCGGCTCGACGCGCAGATGCAGTCTCTCGCGGCGCGCGGCCTGCGCGTTCTCGGCGTGGCGCGCGCACTCGGCGCGCAGGAACCCGGCGAGACACTGGCCAGCATAGAATTCGAATTCATCGGTCTCGTCGGCTTCGAAGACCCGGTGCGCGCCGATGTGCCGGCGGCGCTCGCGGCCGCCCGCGCGGCCGGCGTCGATGTGGCGATGATCACTGGCGATTATCCGGCGACCGCGATGGAAATCGCGCGTCGCGCGGGTGTGTCGGTCGAGGCTGGCGTGCTGTCCGGTACGGAGATCGCGGCGCTCGACGACGCGGCGCTGGCCTCCAGGCTACGCGACGTTCGCGTCTTCGCGCGGGTGACGCCCGAACAGAAGCTCCGTCTTGTGCGCGCGTTCAAGACGCTCGGACATATCGTCGCCATGACGGGCGATGGGGTGAATGACGCGCCCGCGCTCGAAGCCTCGCATGTGGGCATCGCGATGGGAAAGCGCGGCACCGATGTAGCTCGCGAAGCCTCCGACCTCGTGCTTCTCGACGATCGCTTCGCGTCGATCGTCGCTGGAATTGCGCTGGGCAGGCGCATCTTCGCCAATCTGCGGCGCGCGCTGATTTATGTGACGGCGATCCATATTCCGATCGCGGGACTTGCGCTGGCGCCGCTGCTGGTCGGCCTGCCGCCACTGTTGATGCCGATGCATCTCGTTCTGCTCGAACTGATCGTCGATCCCGTCACGTCGGTGATATTCGAAAGCGCCGGCAAGGACGTCGACGCGATGCGCCAGCCGCCGCGCGTGGCGAGCGAATCTCTGTTCGGCTGGCGGGAACTGGCGAACGGCCTTCTCTATGGCGGCGTGATTCTGGCCGTGGTGTTCGGTCTCTACTGGTGGGCGGCGACGCATGGTTTTGTGGAGCCCGAAGCGCGCGCCATCGCGTTCGTGGCTCTGGTCGTCGCCAACGTGACGCTCGCCTTCGCGCAATCCGCCGATTCAATCGGCGATCTCTTTGGGCCGCAAAAATCGATCTATCTCGCCATCGCGGCGCTGACGGCGGCGATCCTGACGCTGGTGCTGGCGGTTCCAGCGCTGCGGGCGATCTTTCATCTCGCCATGCCCGACGCGACCGCGCTTGCCATTGCGATCACTGCTGCTCTGGCGGCGGGCGTCAGCGTCAGGCTGTTGCGTCCGTCGAGGTCTTGAGTTCGATCGCCGCCGATCTGAGCGACGTGCGGCGGGCGCTGAAGCCGATGTGGATTTCGATGCATCCATCTTCGAGAACCGACGACAGATCGCAGCCCGTGAAGGCCAGATCGTCCGCCGCCAGTTCAAAGGTCACCGTGCCGGTTTCACCAGCATCGAGGTCGATCTGTCTGAAGCCCTTCAGCTCCAGCAACGGCCGCGAAAGCGACGCGACCGGATCGCGCGTGAACAGAAACAGGGTCTGTCGACCACGACGACTGCCCGCGTTCGTGATGCAGACGGAAATGCTCATCGTCTCGCCACGCTGCAACACGGCGCGATCGGGTTGTGGGTCGCCGAGCAGGAAGTTCGTGTAGGACAGTCCCTCGCCGAACGCGAAGCGCGGCTCCACAGGCGCGTCGATATATTTGCTCGAATACATTTCCTTCGCGTCCGCCGGACGTCCGGTCGGCCGTTGTCCGAACCAGATCGGAATTTGCCCGGCCGCCATCGGCCATGTCGCCGCGAGGCGCGCCGACGGATTGCACACGCCGGTCAGAATATCGGCGAGCGCATGCCCCGCTTCACTGCCCGGAAACCATGCGGCGATCAGCGCATCGCTCGCCTCGACGAGCCAGTCCGGCAGGATCAGTGGACGACCGCCGAACAGGATCGCCACGACTGGCTTTTCCAGCGCCATCACGGCTTTCGCCAGCGCAAGTTGCGCAGCCGGAAGGGATGGATCTGCACGGCTGCCAGCCTCTCCGCTCATCGAACGCGACTCGCCAAGACACAGGATGACGCAATCGGCGCCGCGCGCCGCCGCGCAGGCGCTTTCGATCATCGTTTCGTCGGTCGTGTCGATTGTCGCGCCCGGCGCATGCAGGATCCACTCGCGCGGCCATCGCCCATACAGGCCGTCGAGCAGTGCGAAACTCTCGTCCTGATCGCCCAGCGCGCACCACGGGCCGAGCATGTCGTGGCGCGCATCCGCCAGCGGCCCCACGACCGCAAGCGTTCCGTGTCCCGCGTCGTGTGGCAGGATATCGTGGCGATTCTTGAGCAACACGATGGAGCGCGCGCCGCTCTCACGCGCCAGCGCGCGGCGCAAAGCGCGTGTCGCGAAATCAGGGACATCGCCCGCGCAGGCCCGATAAGGATCGTCGAACAGACCCAGCGCGAACTTCAGGCCCAGCACGCGCCGCACGCAGACGTCGATTTCGGCCATCGACACGAGCCCCCGTTCGAGTGCGCCCGGCAGTCCCTTGAGGTAGGCGAAACCCATCATGTCGATGTCGACGCCAGCTTTCAGCGCCAGCGCCGCCGCCTCCACGAGATCGGCCGCAACGCCGTGGTTCACAAGCTCTGCGATGCCGGAATAATCGCTGATGAACACGCCTTCGAATCCCCAGCGCTCGCGCACGAGGCTGAACAGAAGCTCTCGATGCGCGTGCATCGGCAGCCCGGCGATGTCGGTGAAGGCTGGCATGATCGCGGCTGCGCCCGCCTCCACGGCGGCCCGGAACGGCGGGAGATAGACGTCCCGCAAGGCGCGCTCGGAGACGTCGACCTGCGCGTATTCGCGGCCCGCGTTCACCAGCCCATAGGCGACAAAATGCTTTGCGGTGGCGGCCAGATTGCCGTTGCGCGACAGGTCGCCGTTCTGGAACGCCCGCACCTTGGCGTCCGCAAAGGCCGCGCCGAGGAACGCATCCTCGCCGGGCGTTTCGGCGATGCGCCCCCAGCGCGGATCGCGCGCGACATCGAGCATCGGGGCGAAGGTCAGATGCAGTCCGTCTTCGGCCGCTTCCTGCGCGGCGACGCGGGCTGTGCGTTCCCACAAGGTAGTGTCGAAAGCGCCCGCTTCCGCCAGCGGTATCGGAAAGATCGTGCGCTGTCCGTGGATGACGTCGAAGCCGAAGAACAGTGGAATCCCGAGCCGCGTCTCTTCCACGGCGCGGCGCTGGATCTCGCGCGTGTCGCGTGCGCCCCACCAGTTCAGCACGCTGCCGACGAGGCCCGCCGAAATATCTGCCAGCGGCAGCGCGCGGCGGCCCGGCCCGCTCACCGACAGATCAGCCGAAACCATGTTGAGCTGGCCGATCTTCTCGTCGAGATTCATTTCGGCCAGCAGGGCCTCGATGCGCGCGGCCCGATCCGTCCCGTTCATGTGTGTTTCCCCGCCGTCGGAAACAAACTGCCCCATCGGCGCGACAAGTGAAACGCATCGTGCTTTAATTCGTCCTTAAGGGAGGACTGAATGGCCGTGACGAAATCGCAGACCTTTGTGCTGGTGCATGGCGCGTGGCACGGCGGATGGTGCTGGCGGCGAGTCGCCAGACTGCTGCGGGCGCGCGGACACGAGGTTTTCACCCCGACCATGACGGGGCTGGGCGAACGCTCGCATCTGCTGAGCGCCGCCGTCGATCTCGACACGCATATCGCCGACATCGTCAACGTGTTCGAATGGGAGAACATCACCGACGCCGTGCTGGTCGGCCATTCCTATGGCGGCTGGCCGATTTCGGGCGCGATGGAAAAACTCGAAGGCCGCGTCTCGTCCATCGTGTATCTCGACGCGGCGCTGCCGCCCGATGGCATCAGCGGTTTCGACCTTCAGTCGGCCGAGGATCAGGCGTCCACGAAAGCCGCTCTGGCGCGCGGCGAATTCTCGCGGCCGGTGCCGCGACCCGAACGCTTCGAATTGACCGACCCCGACGACATCGCATGGGCGCTATCGAAGATGACCCCGCAGCCGATCGGCGTCGCGATGCAGAAGATTCGCATCACCGGCGCGCGCGACCGCGTGCGTAAGAAAACCTATGTGCGGGCGCTGAAACATCCGAGCGCCAATTTCGATCGCGCGCTGGCGACCTGCAAGGCCGATGCGACGTGGCGCGTCTACGAGCTCGACAGCGGGCACGACCTGATGGTCGACGAGCCCGAGATGCTGGCGCAATTGCTGGAAGAATGCGCATAATCAAAAGAAAATCTGGAGGAAACATGCAGAATCGAATTCGTCCCAGCCGCCGCTCGCTCATCGCCGCATCGGGCGCGGCCGTCGCAGCCGCAATGGCGGCGCCCGCACAAGCACAGTCGGCGCGGCGAACTTTCGTGCTTGTTCACGGCGCGTATCATGGCGGCTGGTGCTGGCGGCGCGTGGCCGATTTGCTCGAAGCGAAGGGGCACAAGGTTTATACGCCAACGCTGACCGGCCTCGGCGAGCGCTCGCACCTGATGAGCACCGCCGTCAATATGGACATGCACATCGCCGACATCGTCAACGTGT
>CANJEY010000074.1 GCA_947472615.1 Beijerinckiaceae bacterium | reverse complement strand
GCTGCCGCCGGGTACGGAGATGCGGACAGCCTTCGATCGCGCGATTGAAACGATTCGCGATCTCGGCGCGGACGTAGTCGACGCGAAGCTTGCGCCGCTCACGGACTATCACGCGTGCAAGGTGATGCTGACGCTGTCGGAATTCTACGCCGTGCACGAGCGCGATCTGCGCGAACGGCCGCATCTGTTCGGCCGCAAGCTGGTGATGCGGGCGCTGGCGGGCGCGATGGTCAGCGCGGCGGACTATCTGCAGGCGCAACGCATGCGGCTCAAGCTGTCGCGCGACATGCTGGCCGCGACCGAGGGCTTCGACGCGCTGTTGACGCTGACGACCTTCGCGCCCGCGGCACTCGACGATCCGAACGCGCCCTCAGCCGCCGTTCAGCAGCCTGCGCCGACAATGCCCTTCAGCATTTCGGGCTTTCCGGCGATCGCGGTCTGCACCGGCTTCGATAGCAATGGCTTGCCGCTGTCGATGCAGATCGCCTCGCGGCCATTCGAGGAACCGACCTGTTTTCGCATCGCGGCGGCCTACGAGGCGGCGGCGGGCTGGATCGGGCGTAGACCTTCGTTATAGTGCGCTCAGAACCAGATGGCCGTACGCCATAAGTCAGGGAGCACGCCGCATGTCGATCTCGAAACTCGCGTTGACGGTGGCCGCCGCCGCGTTGCTGTCGGCCCCCGCGGTCGCCCAGCCGTTCACGCCCGCCCTGCAAAAGGTCATCGACGCCGCCAAGCAAGAAGGCGTGCTGACGCTTTCCTACGGCAGCGCCCTCGACGGCGCGGCCGGCGCACTGAAGCTGCAGGCGATGGTCAACAAGAAGTTCGGCACGAACCTGAAGTTCAACTACACCCCTGCCCCCTCAGGTCCCGAAATGGCGTCGCGCATCGCGCAGGAGGCCGCGTCCGGCCGCCCGTCCAGCACGGACATTTTCTTCACGTCCCTTACGTCCGACAACGCGCATCTGTTTCAGGCGATAGACTGGCGCGACTATCTTCCAGACTTGCCGCCGGAAGCGCTCAAGTACGGCAATCGGGGCGTTGCGTTCACCACTCTGCTGATCGGCATCACCTACAACACCAATCTGATTCCGCCCGACAAGGCGCCCAAGAGCCTCAAGGATCTGCTGAAGCCCGAATGGAAGGGCAAATTGGGCGCGCGTATCTCGACGACCTTCATGGCCTATCTGGCCTTGCCGGAGGTGCTGGGTCCGCAAGGCGCGATCGACTTCTTCCGCGAATTTGGCGCGCGCGCCGAAGGGCAGATCCGCTGCGGCAGCTGGGAGCGCGTCAGCTCCGGCGAGTTCCCTGTGTTCTTCCCCGATTGCGGCGATTACGAAGCCCGCAAGGCGCAGCGCCTCGGCGCGCCGGTCGGTCACGTGATCCCGCAGGAAGCGGGCGGCATGGCGTCGTGGCCCCTCGGCATTCCCAACAATTCCGCGCACCCGAACGCGGCGCGCCTGTTCGTAACCTTCATGCTGACGCGCGAGGGACAGGACGTCGTGTGGGAGAGCGACGGAACCGATTATTACAAGATCCCTGGCTCACACATCGCGCCCGAAATCGAGAAGTACAAGGCGCGCGGCGTCAAGTTCTACGACCAGCTCGACATCGACGTGGAGCATCCCGAACTGATGAAGGTGCAGAACGAGATGTTCCAGGCCATGCAGAAGGCGATGCAGAAGTAATCAATTGCCCTGCAGCCGCGCCCGCTCCGTCATTCGGAAATAGATGACGAGCAGCGGCGCGAACAGCACGACGTTCACCAGAACGATGACGGCTGCGAGGTTGAGCTGGCCGCCGTTCCACAGGCTCCAGGTGATGACCGGCAGCGTCACGTTCTCACCGGTGACGAGAATGATGGCGCGCGTCAGTTCGCGCAGCGCCAGCAGCGCCAGCCAGATCCATGCGCCAGCCAGCGCCGGAAGCAGCAACGGCAGCATGATCTTGCGGATCGACTGGAATGGCGTTGCGCCGCAGACGAGGCCCGATTCCTCCAGCTCTGGATGAATCTGCATCAGCGCCGTGTTGACGACGCGCGTACCGAACGCGATCCAGCCGACAGAGTTGACGATGATGATGATCGCCACCGAGCCATAGAGTGGGATCGCGCGAGGCAGCGCGAACAGCGCAATCAGCACCGCGCCGAGCGCGAAGATGATGCCCGGCACCGCATGCGGCAGGAACGCCACGCCATCGAGCAGCAGCCTGCCGCGCAACCGCGACCGCAAGACGATCCACGAGAAGGCGAAACTGCCAATCAACGTCAGCGTCGGGGCGATCAGCGCGATGACAATGGAATTGCCGAGACCCGTCAGCACCAATTGCCAGGGCACGCGCGAGAACGCCGCCAGCGAGACAGAACCCAGCGCCCGCATCGACGGCGGTTGATAAAACGGCAGCAGCGCCGACCAGCCCACAAGCAGCAGCGGCACGACGAGCGCCAGCGCCGCATAGGTTCCGGCGAAAGCCCATGCGGCGAATTTCAGTCTGCCGAGCCGCGCCAGCTTCGGCCGCCATGCCTTGCCGGTGACGACCTGAAAATTGTGGGCGCGTCGCAAGAGCCGCACATACATCAGGCTCAACCCGATCGCGAAGATCAGCATCACAGATCCGAAGGCCGCAGGCAACGAATAGTTCGGCAGGCCCTCAATGGCGCTGGTCTTGATGTAGAGCAGCGTGCTGAAGGTCAGGATTCGGCCCGACAGCCCTATGGTTCCCGGCACGTCAAACGCGCCAAGCGCCGTCGTAAAAGTGAAGATCGACGCGGCCAGAATGCCCGGCGTGAACAGCGGCAGGAAAATGCGCCGCATGACGGCGAACCGCGACGCGCCCGCCATCTGCGCCGCCTCCTCCAGCGAAGCGTCCATGGATCGCAGGCTGGACGCCGTCATCAGATAGAACACGGGCGCGAGCGTCAGCCCTTCGACCCACGCCATGCCGGCGACGCTGTTGATCGGCAGCGGCGCGGCTGACAGCGAGAACCAGCCCATGAACCATTGATTCACCATGCCGATGCGCGGATGCAACAGCAGCACCCATCCCATGGCGGCGAAGAAGCCCGGCACCAGAAGGCCGATCGTCATCATGGTCGACAACAGCGCCTTGCCGGGCAGATCGGTGCGCTCGATCAGCCACGCGAGCGGCAAACCGATGCAGCCTGCGATCAGCACAGCGCCGCCGGCGAACAGGATCGTGTTCACGGCCGCGCGTCCAACAGCAGGATCGTCGAAGAGTTCGCGATAATTGTCGAGCGTCAGCACGCCTGTCAGCATGCCGGCTTCGGTTTTGCTGAAGCTCATCAGCACCACGAAGCCGAGCAATGCGACGATGATCGCCGCGAAGATCGCCACGACCCCAATGAGGATCGCCTGCGTCCAGTTGACCTGTTTCATGCGCGGGCCGGACCGCGCGCTGCGGCGACCGCGCCCATTGCGCGGGATGGTCGCGGCAAGCTAGATTTGCAGCCAACGAGCCGCATCGAGCAATCCCCCCTGAATGTCGCGGCGCCGGGAGCCGAAACGCATGAGCGCCCTAGTCCAGCACTTTGACCATTTTGTCGTTCCGGTCGACGACATTATGACGGCCGAAAACTTCTACATCAATGTCCTTGGCTGCAAGATGGCCATGAATCGCGATGGAAAGCCGATGCGCTTCGGGCTCAACGTGCTGCACATCAAGCACGGCATGCGGCCGCACACGTTCTTCGTCGCCGCCGGAAAGCGTATTGGTGTCTATCTGCAGACCGACTTCCGGCCGCCGTCGACCGGCATTCGCGGCGAGCAGACCTATTCGTTCGAAACCACCGACGCCGGCCTCGACCAGTTCGCCGGGAGCCTCGGCAAGGCTGGCGTCGAATTCGAAAGCACGGTCTCCGGCCCCGAGGGCCTCGTGCGCTCGGCGCTGTATTTCAACGACCCGGCCGGCAATCACTTCTCGGTCTATGTGCCGCAAAAGCCGAACGCCACCACGGATCATCCGCGCGACATGACGAGCCCGCTGACGGCGGTGGGCTATCTGGCGCTCGAAGCGCCCGATCTCGAAAGGTCCGTCAAATTCTACATGGACGTCTTCGGCCTGCCCGCGCCGCGCCGCGCGAAGGACGAATTGACCGGCGCGCCGCAAGCGCTCGTCAGCATGCCAAGCGGTCAGGCCATCGTGCTGACGCAGGCGCCGTTCTCCGACAAGGGTCTCAAGTTGAGCCGCGCCGAAACGGGGCCTCATCTGGCGTTCTATGTTCCGGCCGCGCGCTGGGGCAAGATCATCGCGCGCCTCGACAAGGCGGGCGTGCCGCACGGCGATCGCGCGGCGGAAGCCAAGGGCCGCGTCTCGGCGGACGTCGACACCTATTTCGACGAGCCGGGCGGGCATGTCATCCAACTCATCAGCGCGCTGCAGCCGGCTTAAGCGATCAGGGCGGCGACCCGCCCTGCCCGCCTCACAGCGGCGCGTCAGGATTGATGAAGGTGCGCCACATATGCGCCACCGGGTTGCCGTCGTAGCCGAGCCCTTCTGCGGGATCGCGCCAGTGACGGCCGATGATGTCGCGAAACTCGTCCATGCTGATCTCGATGTCGGGATTGAACGAATAGAGATCGTTGATGGTGACGAGCCGCGCCTCCATGTACCACTTGTGATTGCGCGCGTATTCGTAGGCTTTCTGAATGTGCGGCATCGGCACGTAATCGACCCCGAACGCCTCGTAATAGCGGATCGGATATTCGTAATCGACGGCGGGATCGGGATAGAAGCGCAGCGCCTGATGATACCGCACCGCAAAGGCGACCTTTTCTGACACGTAAGGCTCGATGAGCTGCGCGCCATAATAGCCGTGATCGGCCTTCATGAAGAAGCCGCCGACATCGTGCAGCAGACACGCCAGCACCACTTCTTCCGAACAGCCGCGACGCTTCGCCAGGGCGCCGCTCTGGAACAGATGCGCGGGTGAGCGGAAACGGTGTTCGAAGAAATCGATCAGAGTCGGTTTCGCGGGCATTTTCGGCAACCGCTTGACGCGATCCGGGCCGGTTGTGCCATCCGGATTCAGCTTGCCCTTCTGGGCGCGAAAAATCTTGCCCATGCCCTGCCGGGTGCCGCGCTTGTCGATCTTGTCTTCCAGCTCCGCGACGGTCGGGAAGTTTTCCTTCTTGCGGCGCTCTGCGGCGCGCGCGTCGAGCTTGGAGATCTGGAAGTCCTCAAGCGCGTCGGCACGCTGCTCGTGCGTCATCGCCGCGACGGCGGCCGCGCCGCCCAGACTGACGATCAGTTCCTCGTTGTCGATTTTCATCGGATCTCCTCCAGTCAGGTTGCGCCGTTGCGCGCTCATGCCGTGTTGCCCGAGTCTATCGCGGAACATCGTTGTTGAACAGAAGCCGGACGCTTGATCCAGCCGCGCGGCGTCTCTACACTCATGGCAGGTCGCGAAGTCGGCCGCCGGGAGTGAAACGTGAACGCCTCAGGGCACGCCAGCCGTAGTCAAGTCGCGCAGCCTCTGTATTGCAGCGCAACAACGACGTCAGGCAGCAGCCGCGCAATGCGGCTCAAGTTTCTTTCCGCCGCGCCGGCTTTCGTAGAAGCACCCCAGGGAGGACAATTTGGATCGTAAGGAAACCTGCGACGTCATCGTGATCGGCGGCGGCAGCGCCGCGTTCGAATCTGCGGTCGCCGTCCGGCAGAACGGCGCCGAGCGCGTCGTGATGCTTGAAAAGGCCCCCGTCGAACAATCGGGCGGCAACGCGCGCTTCTCGCACACGGGCTTTCGCTTTGTGAACACCGGTGCGGCGGAAATTCGCGATTTCATCCCCGACGTGCCGCAGGATCTTTATGACAGCTTCCACATGCCGGCCTATACGCGCGACGATCTGGTCGACGATCTCAATCGCGTCACGCAGGGCCGCATCGATCAGACGCTCGCGGCGCATATGGCCGACAAGTCGAATGAGGCCCTGCACTGGATGCTCGAGTGCGGCATTAAATGGGCTCCGGAGAAAACACATTTCATCAACGGCAAGCGCTATTTCGAACCCGGCATGTATCTGCATCCCAAGGGCGGCGGCCCCGGCCAGCTGCGCATGTGGACGGACATCGCCCGCAATCTCGGCATCGACATCCGCTATCGCAGCAAGGTGACGCGTCTGCATGGCGATCATCGCCGCATCGAGGGCGTGCATGTGGTGACGCCGGATTCCGAATACGACCTCTACGCGCGCGCGGTGATCTGCTGCAGCGGCGGCTTTCAGGCCAACCCCGAAATGCGCGCACGCTATCTCGGCAGTAACACCGACTTCGTGAAGGTGCGCGGCAATCGTCACAACACTGGCGAAGTGCTGCGCATGTTGCTCGACATGGGCGCAAAGGCCGCCGGACACTGGCAGGGCGCGCATATGTCGCCGATCGACGCGGGCGCTCCCGCCGTCGAAACGCCTGTCGCCGAGGATGGCACCGGCAACCAGATGAACCGCTACGACTATCAACTCGGCATCACGGTCAACACCGAGGGCGTGCGCTTCTACAACGAAGGCGAAGCCTCGCACGCTTACACCTATGCCAAGACCGGCCGCGCGATTCTGGCGCAACCTGGCGGCGTCGCCTATCAGATTTACGACCGCAAGGGCATCGACCTGTTCCACTTCAACAACAACGGTCAAGCGACCTATCTGGAAGCGAACACAATCGACGACCTGGCGAAGAAGATCGGCGTCAATCCGGTCGTGCTCGTCGATACGGTGACCAAATTCAACGCCGCCGTGAGCGACGAGAAGCCTTTCAACAAGGGCATTCTGGACGGACGCCGCACCAATGGTCTCGAAATCGACAAGACCAATTGGGCGATCCGCATCGACGAGGCGCCGTTCCAGGCGTTCCCGGTCACCTGCGGCATCACGTTCACCTTCGGCGGCGTGCAGATCGACACGAATTCGCGCGTGCTGAACACCGAGGGCGAGCCAATCCGCGGCCTCTATGCGTCGGGCGACGTGGTGGGCCTGTTCTTCCACAATTACCCATCCTGCACCGGCCAGACGCGCAACGTCGTGTTCAGCCTTGCGGCCGGTCGGCACGCGGGCCGCGCGAACTGAGACAAGGAGGGAGGCGGTTTCGCCTCCCTCCATCGATCAACATTATGGGAGGCCGGACGGGCGCTGCGCGCCTGCCGGGAAAGGCCGGAACAAGCGGATGACGCACGCAGGCAGCGAACGAACGCTGGGCGATCTGATCGAGCGCAACGCCTGGCTCTATCCCGACAAGGCGGCGATCGTCTTCGAGGAACGCACGCTCACCTTCGGGGCGCTTCTGACGCGTGCGCGAAAACTCGCCAATGCGTTGCTCGCCCGCGGATTGACGCGCGGTTCTCGCATCGCGGCGCTGGCGCAGAACTGCCCCGAATATATGGAGCTGTTCGCGGCCGTAGAACTGACAGGCCTCACGATCGTCAATCTCAACTGGCGGCTGACTCCTGCCGAACTGGTCCCGATCCTGCAGGACTGCCAGCCGGATGTGCTGTTCTGCGAAGCGCAATTCGCCGAGAAGGCGGCTGCGCTGAAGGCCCATCTTGGCGGCGCGCAGCAGATCGTGGTGATCGCCGGCGAGCATGAGGGCGCAATGCCCTATGAAGGTTTCATGGGCAGCGCGCCGTCCGATGCGCCGACGCTAAGGGCGCGCGGCGACGACACGGCCTATCTCATTTACACCAGCGGCACGACCGGCAAGCCCAAGGGCGTCATGCTCGGCAACGCGGCCATGTTGCAGGCCGCAACCACGATCTCGCTCGACAGCGGCGCGCGGCCGAAAGACCGCATGATGATCGTGATGCCGCTGTTCCACATCGGCGCGCGCATCGAATATCTGGCCTTCGCGGCGGTCGGCGCGACGATCCATCTGCATCGGCAGTTCGACACCAACGCGGTGATTGACTGTCTGGCGCGCGATCGCATCACGGTGGCGCATCTCGCGCCCACGATGGTGCAACTGATCCTCGACGCGCCTGCCCTTGAGGGCCGCGATCTCAGTGCGCTTCGTCTTGTACACTATGCCTCCGCCCCGATGAACGTGACGCTGCTGCGCCGCGCCATCGCGCGCTTCGGCAACATTTTCATGCAGCTCTACGGCATGACTGAGGCCGTAGTCGGCACGATCCTGCATCCGCATCAACATGTGCTGGATGGCGACGATTCGATCGTGCGCCGCCTCGCCTCTGCCGGCCAGCCTTTTTCCACGACGACCATACGGGTCGCACGGCCTGACAATTCTGACTGCGCGCCCGAAGAGATCGGCGAAATCCTCATCAGCTGCGCCGGCAACATGAAGGGGTACTGGAACAACACGGCGTTGCAGATCGACGTCTTGCGCGACGGCTTCATGCGCACAGGCGACATGGGCTTCTTCGACCGCGAGGGCTTTCTGTTCATCGCCGACCGCAAGAAGGACATGATCGTCTCCGGCGGGGAAAACATCTATTCGCGCGAGGTCGAGGAGGCTCTGCTGACACATCCCGCAGTCACTGAAGCCGCCGTGATCGGCGTGCCGGACGACAAATGGGGCGAAGCCGTCAAGGCCTGTGTGGTGCTGAGGTCCGCCGCTTCCGCCAGCGAGGCCGACCTCATCGCCCATGTGCGCGACCAGATCGCCAGCTACAAGAAGCCGAAGTCGATCGACGTCGTCGACACACTGCCCCGTCTGTTCAACGGCAAGATCGACAAAAAGGTGCTACGCGAACCCTATTGGGCCTCGCGCGACAGGCGCGTGTGAGCGGCGCGCGCAACATAGATTGACTTCAACTGGGCGTCGCGCCAGTCTTGGAAATCGGCTGACGCAAGATCGGCCGGAGGGATGAAACGGATCACGGACCCGAATGCCGGACGCGCGAAACACGCGCCCTGTTACGCAGCATTCGACGTTCCGGGACGGGAGGAGATGAATGATCTACGAGGGCGGCAAACGCGCGATCACGCTGATGCTCGGCGGCGATTTCATGCTCGGGCGGCGATTGTCGAATTTTCGCGAGCCGGCGTATCTGGCGCTCGTCGAAAAAGTCCGCTCCGCCGATCTGGCCTTCGCCAATCTCGAAACGACCGTGCGGCATACGCACGAGGGCAATCCGACGATCTCGCCCGGCACCTATATGACGACTACGCCGCACCTGCTCGACGATCTCAAATGGTTCGGCGTGTCGATGGTGTCTTGCGCCAACAATCACGCGTTCGACTATGGCGAGGGCGGCGTCGCCGCCACCTGCCGGCACCTCGATGCGGCGGGCGTCGCGCACGCCGGTTCGGGTGAAAACCTGACGCTGGCGCGCCGGCCCGCCTATGTGGACACGCCGGCCGGTCGCGTCGGCCTCGTGGCGGTGACGGCGACCTTTCTGCCGTGGACGCGCGCAGGTGAACCGCGCGCAGATTCGCCCGGCCGCGCCGGCGTCAATCCATTGCGCTCGAAACTCGAATACGAAGTGTCCGGCGCCGATCTCGACGTGTTGCGCAAGCTCTCGGGCGAGCTCGGCTTCGCCAAGGAGAACGCCCGCAACCGCCAGCACTTCTTCAGCGAAAAGGAAGCGCCCGCGGATTCGGGAGGCGAGGTGCATTTCCTCAACTCGAAATTCGTGCGTGGCGAAAAGGCCGTCATCAGCAGCCGCGCCGATCCCGCCGACCTCGCCGACAATCTGCGCTGGATTCGCGAAGCACGGCGTCAGTGCGACTGGCTGATCGTCAGCCTGCATTCGCACGAATACGGCTTCGCCAGCGTGGCCAACGCCGAGAAGCGCAGCGACATGACGGAGCCCGCCGACTTCTGCGTCGAGTTCGCGCGCGCGGCGATCGACGCCGGCGCTGACGTAGTCGCCGGTCATGGGTCTCACACGCCGCTTGCGACTGAAATTTACAAGAACAAGCCGATCTTTTACGGGCTAGGCAATCTGGTGTTCCACAACGATACCGTCGAGAGCCTGCCATCCGAAGCCTACGAGCGCTTCGACCTGACCGCCAACGACACGCCCGCCGACTTTCAGGATACGCGCACTGCCAACGACACGAAGGGCCATCCGGGCGACCGCGCGTTCTGGGAAAGCATGGTGGCCGAATGCCGGTTCGAAGACGGCAAGCTGAGCAAGATCGTCGTCCATCCCTGCGACCTCGGTTACAAACTCGCGCGCTCGCAACGCGGCCGGCCCGTGCTGGCGCAGGGCGAAACGGCCGAGCGCGTGCTGACGCGCGTCGAAACGCTGTCGTCGAAACGCGGCGCGATCTTCAAACGAACCGGAACGACCACGACCTACTCGGCCTGAGCGCCGCAACATAAAATCTGGGAGGAACGCATGAGGTGGCGCACTTTCGCCGGTTCTCTGACGGCGGCGATTTCCCTGATGACGGGGCTGGGAGGCGCGGCGCTGGCGCAAGCGCCATTATTCCCGGCGGGCAAAACGGTTTCACTTTATGTCGCCACCGCGCCGGGCGGCACAGCCGATTTCACCATGCGCATGGTGGCGCGTTACATCGGCAAACACTTGCCCGGCAACCCGACCGTTGTGCCAAAGAACATGCCCGGCGCGGGCGCGCGCAAGATGGCGTCCTACCTGCACAGTCAAGCGGCCAAGGACGGCACCGAATTTGGTCTTCTGTTGCGCTTCATCGCCACCGATACGCTCTACACGCCGGCCGAAGACCTGTTCGACGTCCTGAAACTGAGCTGGATCGGCAGTCCCTCGCCGGTCACCGACGTCTGCGGCTTCTGGTACACGTCGCCTGTGCAGAAGTTCGAGGATCTGCAGACGAAGGAAGTCGTGATCCCCGGCATCGGCTCCGACGCCGGCGAAGCGGCGCAGACCAGCATCCTGTCGCAACTCACAGGCGCAAAGATCCGCACCATCCTTGGCTATCAGAGCGGCGGCGAGATGACGCTGGCTCTGGAGCGCGGCGAAGCACATGGGCGCTGCGCGATTTCTTGGGAAGCGATCAAGAGCACCTATCCGGACTTCACAGCGAAGAAGCAGTTCAAGCCTTTCGTGCAATTTGCCCTGAAGCGCCATCCCGAACTGGCGGACGTGCCGGCCGTGATGGAATTCGCCAAGAGCGATCTCGATCGCAAGGCGCTTGAAGTATTCCTCGCGCCGCAATCGTTCGGATTCCCGTTTGCAGCGCCGTCGGACATGAACCCCGCGACGGTCGCGGTGCTGCGGGACTCGTTCGCCGCCACGATGAAAGATCCCGAGTTTCTCGCGGAAGCAGCGCAACGCAAGTTTGACATCAATTACGTTCCGGGCGCCGATCTGCAGGACCTTCTGAAGAAGATCTACGGTTTCCCGAAGGAAGTCGTCGACCGCACCAAGGCGTTGCAGGGCCAGCGCTGACGCAAGCTCAATTTCGGAGGTTCATATGTTGAAACGTCTCAGCCTCGCAGCCGTCGTGTCCTGCGTCATGATGGGCGGCGCTCTCGCGGCCGATCCTGTGAAGGTGAAGATCGGACATGCGGGCATCGGCATCTTCCGCCTGCCGCTCTACGTCGCCATCAAGGGCGGCTTCTTCAAGGAAGAAGGCATCGAACCGGAGGTCGTCGACACGCGGTCGGGCTCCGACGCCGACATGATGCTGGCGGGCGGCGCTGTCGATTTCGTCACGGCGCCCCTGATCGACAACATCAATCTCAACAAGCAGGGCATTCACGCGGTCGGCGTCGTGGCGCTGTTCAACCGCTTCAATAACTCGATCACAATCCGCAAAAGTCTGGCGGGCGAGATCAAGAAATTCGAGGACATGAAGGGCCGGCCCTTCGGCGTCACCGGCATCGGCTCGGGCACATGGCAATTCGCGCTGTTCATGGCGACCGTCACGAAGATGTCGCGCGACGATCTGAACCTGATCGCAGTCGGCACGGGCGCCAGCATGCTGGGGGCGGTGCGCGCAGGCCGCGTCGACGCCATGTCGTATGCCGATCCGGAAAACAACCAGCTCGTCGAAGGCGGCGATGCGCTGTTTCTGGTCGACATGACGGACGAGGCCACCCATCAGAAATACGCCGGCAACGCCGCGCTGTTCAGCCACATGTTCACCACCGAGGCCGTGATCAAGGCGAAGCCCCAGATGGTGCAGTCCTACGTCAACGCCATCCAGCGCTCGATCGTCTGGCTGCAGGGTCGAGCCCCGGAGGACGTCGCGACGCTGATCGGGACATATCCGGGCTTCGATCAGGTCCAGCGGCCGCTGCTGATCGCCACCGTGAAACGGTCGCAGAACGCGTGGCCGAAGACATCGGTGATTTCGCGCGAAGCCTATGATGGCGCGATGAAGCTGCCGGTTGCGATAGGGGCAATTGAGGCCGCGATGCCGTTCGAGCGCCTCGTCGACAATAGTTTCGCCGAAAAGGCCGCAGCCAAATATCCGTCGAAATGAAATTACTCGGCGGCCCAGTCAGCCTTGCGATCGTGGCCGCCAGCGCAACACGCGGTGCTCGGCCCAGTTGATGACGCCGTAAAGCGCCGCGCCTACAACAGCTAGCACGATCATAGTCGAGAACAGGCGCGTCGTCTCCAGCGTGCCGGTCGCTTGAACCATGATCCAGCCAATGCCGGCGGTGGAGCCAATGAACTCACCCACGACGGCGCCGATCAGCGCCAGCGAAATGCTGGTGTTCATCGCCGCGAACACCCACGCCATCGTGTGCGGCAGGCTCACGATCCACAGCGCCTGAAAGCGGTTCGCGCCCATCACCCGCACGCTGTTGGTCAATACTGGATCGACGCTACGCATCCCCGAGAACGTATTGAAGAAGACCGCGAAGTAAACGACGAGCGCCACAAGGCCAATCTTCGACATTGGCCCAAAGCCGAGCCAGATGATAAACAGAGGCGCAATCGCCACGCGCGGCATTGAATTGAACGCCACGATCAGCGGGATGATTGCATCGGCCACACGCCGCGACAACGCGGCAACAAAGCCAGTCGCCACGCCCAATACTGCGCCGATGACCAGCCCGGCCAGCGCTTCCCAGACCGTGATCGCCAGATGGCGGAAGATATAGCCCGTCGAAAACAGTTTCCATAGGTCGGCCGCGATCAGTGACGGACGGCTGATGAAGAACTGGTGAATCCAGCCCGCCGCCACAACGCCTTCCCACAGGGCGATGAGGCTCACGGTCACCACGATCCGGTCAATCGTTCGTTGTCGCGCCTGCTTCTGCTGCCGCTCGCGATCGGCGCGCAGCAGCGCGTGCTCTGTCTCCGGCAATTGTGTTGCGGGCGTCACGGGCGTCTGCGCGTTCATGCGTTGCCACCGCTGATCTGGCGCTGCGCGTCGATCTCCGGCCGCAGATCCTCCCAGATCGATTTGTAATAATCGTCGAAGCCGGGCTCGTAGCGCGCCTCGGCGGCGCCGCGCGGACGGCGCAGCGCGATCTCGTAAACCTTCTTGATGCGCGCCGGACGCGCCGTCATCACGATCACCCGGTCGGCGAGCGCGATAGCTTCGGCGATGTCATGCGTCACGAACAACACGGTCTGCTTCTGCATGTTCCAGATGCGCAGCAATTCGTCCTGAAGCACAACGCGCGTCTGCGCATCTAGGGCGCCGAACGGTTCGTCCATCAGCAACAGCACCGGATCGTACGCCAGCGTCATCGCCAGCGCGACGCGTTTGCGCATGCCGCCCGACAGTTCCGACGGAAAGGCTGTCGCGAATGCGTCGAGTCCCGTCATTCGCAAGAGCGCCTCGGCCTTGCGACGGCGCTCCGCGCGAGGAACCTTGCGGAGCGACAGCCCGAGTTCCACATTGTCGATCACGCGCCGCCACGGCAGCACCGAGTCCTGCTGGAACACGTAGCCGATATCGAGCTTCGAGGCTCCCGGCGACGCGCCGTTCAGCAAGACCTCGCCGCTGGTCGCATCCGTCAGGCCGGCCAGAATGTTCAGCGTCGTTGTCTTGCCGCACCCGCTCGGTCCGACGATCGCCACAAACTCACCCTGCCG